>NZ_CP123639.1:872500-1147500 GCF_029889745.1 Ligilactobacillus faecis | reverse complement strand
TGCTGATCCGCGATTACTAGCGATTCCGACTTCATGTAGGCGAGTTGCAGCCTACAATCCGAACTGAGAACGGCTTTAAGAGATTTGCTAAACCTCGCGGTCTTGCGACTCGTTGTACCGTCCATTGTAGCACGTGTGTAGCCCAGGTCATAAGGGGCATGATGATTTGACGTCATCCCCACCTTCCTCCGGTTTGTCACCGGCAGTCTTGCTAGAGTGCCCAACTAAATGCTGGCAACTAACAACAAGGGTTGCGCTCGTTGCGGGACTTAACCCAACATCTCACGACACGAGCTGACGACAACCATGCACCACCTGTCATTCTGTTTCCGAAGAAAAAGTCCTATCTCTAGGATTGTCAGAAGATGTCAAGACCTGGTAAGGTTCTTCGCGTTGCTTCGAATTAAACCACATGCTCCACCGCTTGTGCGGGCCCCCGTCAATTCCTTTGAGTTTCAACCTTGCGGTCGTACTCCCCAGGCGGAATGCTTATTGTGTTAACTGCAGCACTGAAGGGCGGAAACCCTCCAACACTTAGCATTCATCGTTTACGGCGTGGACTACCAGGGTATCTAATCCTGTTTGCTACCCACGCTTTCGAACCTCAGCGTCAGTTACAGACCAGAGAGCCGCTTTCGCCACTGGTGTTCTTCCATATATCTACGCATTTCACCGCTACACATGGAGTTCCACTCTCCTCTTCTGCACTCAAGTCTCCCAGTTTCCAATGCACTACTCCGGTTAAGCCGAAGGCTTTCACATCAGACTTAAAAGACCGCCTGCGTTCCCTTTACGCCCAATAAATCCGGATAACGCTTGCCACCTACGTATTACCGCGGCTGCTGGCACGTAGTTAGCCGTGGCTTTCTGGTCAGATACCGTCGAAACATGAACAGTTACTCTCATGCACTTTCTTCTCTGACAACAGGGTTTTACGATCCGAAGACCTTCTTCACCCACGCGGCGTTGCTCCATCAGGCTTTCGCCCATTGTGGAAGATTCCCTACTGCTGCCTCCCGTAGGAGTTTGGGCCGTGTCTCAGTCCCAATGTGGCCGATCAACCTCTCAGTTCGGCTACGCATCATTGCCTTGGTAAGCCTTTACCCCACCAACTAGCTAATGCGCCGCGGGCCCATCCGAAAGCGGTAGCCGAAACCACCTTTCACATAAACACCATGCGGTGTTCATGGTTATGCGGTATTAGCACCTGTTTCCAAGTGTTATCCCCCTCTTTCGGGCAGGTTGCCCACGTGTTACTCACCCGTTCGCCACTCAACTCTTTATCGGTGAGTGCAAGCACTCGGTGATAAAGAAGTTTCGTTCGACTTGCATGTATTAGGCACGCCGCCAGCGTTCATCCTGAGCCAGGATCAAACTCTCAATTTAAAGTTTGTGACTCTTTATTTTACTAGCGAATTGACTTCGCAAAATGTTTATTTGCTCTTATCGCTTAGATAAGAGACCCTGCACATTTGCTTATCGAAACTTTGTTCAGTTTTCAAAGATCTACTTGATAGATGTAATAACAAATTTATTATATCACATCTGGATTTTTATGTCAACTTATTTTTTATTTAATTTTTTAAACAAGAAATAAGCGACTAAATAATAATAACAAATCACAAACTCGACGTCAATGATTTTTTTATTTATTTTTTGCTAAATCAAATCAGCTTTTATATAATATCATCCCAACTGACTACTGTCAAGTTTGAATTACTAAATATTATCTGCTGCATCAGCAACTTTTATAGTATAGCAAGACTTAATATGGTCCGTCAATATTTTTTTGTAAAAAAATATCGTAGATCAACAGACCTACGATATTTTCACTTTAAATCAGTTATTTTCGTGCGGACGCATCGTTGGGAACAAGAGAACATCACGGATCGAAGGGGCATCTGTTAAGAGCATCACTAAACGATCGATCCCAATACCTAAACCACCTGTTGGAGGCATCCCATATTCCATAGCTTCGATATAATCTTCATCGATCCCTTCCGCTTCATCATTACCTGCTTGACGTTCAGCCACTTGAGCTTCAAAGCGTTGGCGTTGATCGATCGGATCATTCAATTCTGTAAAGGCATTAGCATATTCGCTTCCTAGAATAAAAAGCTCAAAACGATCAGTAAAGCGAGGATCTTCTGCATTTTTCTTAGCTAATGGCGAGATCTCAACTGGATGTCCGTAAACAAAAGTTGGATCTGTGATCTTATCTTCACAGAACTGTTCAAAGAACTCATTGATGATGTGGCCTACTTTCCAATATTGTTCATAGTGGACCCCATGCTCATCAGCTAAAGCACGCGCTTCTTCTAAAGTCATTTCTTGCCAGAAATCAACACCTGTATATTCTTTGATCAAGTCGACCATATGAACACGTTTGAACGGCTTATCAAAATCGACATCTTGCCCTTGATAGTTGACGATATTGTTATTTGAAACAACTGATGCTGCCGCTTTGAAGATCCCTTCAGTTTCATCCATCACATCTTTAAAATCATAGTAAGCTGCATATGATTCTAACATTGTGAATTCAGGGTTGTGACGTGTATCGATCCCTTCATTGCGGAAAACACGACCGATCTCATAAACACGTTCCATCCCCCCAACGATCAATCGTTTCAAATGTAGCTCGAGCGCGATCCGAAGATATAATTCGATGTCAAGTGCATTATGGTGGGTGATAAATGGACGCGCAGCCGCTCCCCCAGCTTGCGCATGTAACACTGGTGTCTCAACTTCCAAAAAGCCTTTGCCATCTAAATAACTTCTGATCGCAGAAACGATCTTACTGCGATTTACAAAACGTTGGTAGCTTTCTTGATTAGAAATGAGGTCTAGATAACGTTGACGGTAGATCTGCTCAACATCTTGCAACCCGTGCCACTTATCTGGAAGTGGACGTAGCGCTTTTGATAAGAAGGTCAATTCAGTCACTTTAAGCGTCAATTCACCCATATCAGTTTTGATCACATGACCTTTGATCCCTAAAAAATCACCTAGATCAGAACGTTTGAAGATGTGATACATCTCTTCGCCTACTTCATCTTTGCGGATATAAAGTTGCATCCGGCCACTGCGATCTTGCAGATCAGCGAAACCTACTTTACCTTTACCACGTTTTGCAACCATTCGCCCTGCGATCGTCGCTGTGATCTCAAGCGCATTTAATTCATCCTTATCCATTGCACCATATTTATCATGCAAATCTTGGTTCATTGCATCTCGTTCAAAACGATGACCAAATGGATCGATCCCCTCTTCGCGTAATTCCTGCATCTTTTCCCGACGCACACGCAATTGGTCATTCATGTTTTGTTGATTAGCCATTAAAAGTCCTCACTTTCCTATTCCTTTAGTATTTTTTTAATTATAGCACACTCTTTGCAGTCCGTTCCTTAATATCCGCCAAAAAACCATCAAAGATCGCCTGCATTTCAGCTTCACTTGCTGCTTCATTCAAGGCTGCTTTTGTACGCGCTGAACGTGGGATCCCTTTTAAATAGTACGCTGCTTGTGAGCGAAATTCTTTTGGACCTACGATCTCACCTTTAGCCTCAACTAAACGGTGTAAATGTTCTTTGGCGACTGTGATCTTTTCGTCTGGACTTGGTTCTTCTAAAAGTTCACCGGTTTCCAAATAATGCGTTGTCTGCTTAACGATCCAAGGGTTTCCTAAGGCTGCCCGTCCGATCATCACCGCATCAGCCCCAACTTCATCTAACATCTTTTTAGCATCTTGTGGCGTCCGTACATCACCATTTCCGATAAATGGGATCTTGTCTAACTTGTTTGCGACTTCATGCAACAATTCCCAATCAGCTTGTCCGGAATAAAGTTGCTTACGTGTGCGCCCATGCATTGCTAAAGCACTGGCCCCTGCTTCTTGAGCGGCAAGAGCATTCTCAACAGCTAAAATATGATCTTCATCCCAACCAGTCCGCATTTTGACAGTAACTGGTTTCTCGACTGAACTTGATACAGCTTTGACCATCTCATAAACTTTATCTGGGTCAAGCAACCACCGCGCACCAGCATCAGTTTTAGTCACTTTAGGAACTGGACATCCCATATTGATATCAATGATATCTGTATTGGTATTCTCAGCTACAAATTGTGCAGCTTCAACTAAAGTTTCTTTGCTTCCTCCAAAGATCTGAACACTAGCTGGATGTTCATTTGGATCGACAAATAACATCTCTAGCGTTTTTTTATTGCGAAAATGGATTCCCTTATCTGAGATCATTTCACAAACGACCATCCCTGCCCCAAATTCTTTACAGATCATCCGAAAAGCAACATTCGTTACCCCTGCCATCGGAGCGACGACAACTCGGTTGGGGATCGTTACATCTTTGATCTTCCACTCCATTACTTGATCTCACCTCGTTAAAATTTCTGTTTCGCTTGTTGATGATAGCACACTTTCTTTTTTCCGACTACTGCTGACGAGCGTTTTTTGCGATCGTACGCAATTCATCTTCAGTGAAATGATATTCTTTATTGCAAAAATGACAAAGCGCAGTAGCTCCATGATCTTTAGCGATCATCTCTTCGATATCCTTTTCAGGCAAGCTCGCCAAAGCTTTGGCAAAGCGCTCTTTTGAACAGTCACAGCGATAAGCTACCGGCATCGTTTCTAAGATCTCTAGATTTTCTTTGCCAAAGATCTCTTCTAAAATATCTTCTGGTCCCATACCTTGCCCCATCATTTCTGAAACAAGTGGCAAAGTTTTCAAACGTTCTTCTAATTTGTCTAAAACTTCATCTGTAGCCCCAGGTAAAACTTGGATCAAAAAGCCACCAGCTGTTTTGATCGTATTATCATCATTTACAAAGACAGATAGCCCTACAGCTGAAGGGATCTGCTCGGACTTAGCCAAATAATAAGTGAAATCCTCACCTAATTCACCTGACACCAGAGGAACTTGACCTGTAAAAGGTTCTTTTAAGCCTAGATCTTTTGTAACAGTCATGAACCCACTTGTACCAACTGCACCTTTAACGTCGATCTTATGCTTTTCATTTAAAGGCAAATGTACATGCGGATGTTGGACATAACCTTTGACTGTTCCATCGGTATTACCATCAACGACGATCCCCCCTAAAGGACCATCACCATTGATCTTGACTGTCATTTTACCGTCTTTTTTCAAAGAAGCTTCGGCCAATAATAAAGTTCCGATCAAAGCGCGTCCTAACGCAGCCGAAGCCGCACTCCATGTATCGTGATATTCTTGCGCTGTTCTGACTGTCTCTGTCGCATCAACCGCGTAAGCCCGTAATTGTCCTCCATAAACTAAACTTTTCACTAACCGATCTGTCATTTTAAACATCCTTTCTTTTCTTAACAAATAAAACAGCGGATAAATGAAGCTCATTTTATCCGCTGTTAAGATCAATCTTTATCTACATCATCATCGTCTTTTTGTTCTTTTGGATAAAAGACGACCGTTTCTTTGCTCGACTTTGTTTCAGTCGCATCTTTTTCACTTGGAAATTCTGAGTGCTCTGGTTTTGATGATTTATTTTCACGCTTCAAAGCTTCCTTGCGTTCTAAAGCTTCTTTTGATTCTTCAAAAGTCGTTGCTTGCGCTTTTTCACTTGGAAATTCATTTTCAGCTTGTGCTGGCATCTTACCAGTCTTATACAAACTCAAAATTTGTTTCTCATCAAGTGTTTCGTACTCAAGTAAGGCTTTGGCGATCACTTCATGTTGCTCTTTATGCTCTTCGATGATCTTCTTAGCTAAAGCCATCCCTTCTTCGGAAAGGCGTTTAACTTCCTCATCGATCGCATTTGCTGTATTGATCGAGAATGGAGCTTGACCTGGAACAGCATCCCCGGCAAACATACCACTTTGACCTTCATATTGGACTGGACCTAATTGATCGCTCATCCCATACTCTGTGACCATGGCACGCGCCAATTGAGTCGCTTGTTGGAAGTCGTTTGAAGCCCCTGATGATTGTTGTCCAAAGATCAATTCTTCCGCAGCACGTCCACCCATAAGCCCTGCGATCTGTTCTTGCATATCTTTCTTCGAAAGAAGCATTTGATCTTCTTTTGGCAACATGATCGCATAACCACCAGCACGACCACGTGGAACGATCGTTACTTTATGCACGACGCGAGCATCATTTAAAACTAAGCCCACGATCGTATGTCCAGCTTCATGGTAGGCGACGGTCTCGCGTTCTTTTTTGCTGATGACGCGATCGCGTTTAGCAGGACCTGCGATCACGCGATCTTCTGCTTCATCGATATCAGAAGCATCGATCTCTTTTTTATTGCGACGAGCAGCTAGTAAAGCAGCTTCGTTCAATAAGTTTTCTAGATCGGCCCCAACAAAACCTGGCGTTTGTTTAGCGATCATCTTCAGATCAACGTCAGACGCTAACGGCTTGTTCTTAGCATGAACTTTCAAGATCGCTTCACGCCCTTTGACATCTGGACGACCGACTAAGATCTTACGGTCAAAACGACCTGGACGAAGTAACGCTGGATCTAACACATCAGAACGGTTTGTCGCTGCCATCACGATCACGCCTTCATCGCCTTCAAAACCATCCATTTCAACTAAAAGTTGGTTCAAAGTTTGTTCACGCTCATCGTGACCACCGCCCATACCGTTTCCACGCCGACGACCGACCGCATCGATCTCATCGATAAAGATGATCGATGGGGCGTTTTTCTTAGCATTTTCAAACAAGTCACGTACACGACTTGCCCCGACCCCGACAAACATCTCAACAAAGTCTGAACCAGAGATCGAGAAGAAGGGCACGCCTGCTTCGCCAGCAACGGCTTTTGCTAGCAAAGTCTTACCTGTTCCCGGAGGTCCTTCTAGTAAAACACCCGAAGGGATCCGCGCACCAAGTGAGAGGAATTTGCGTGGATCACGCAAGAATTCGACTACTTCGACTAACTCTTGTTTTTCTTCTTCTGCACCAGCAACATCTGAGAAACGTACTTTATTGTTTTTCTTTTCAACTGGTTTAGCTTTCGACTTACCAAAGTTCATGACGCCACGGCCACCGCCACCGCCTTGACCAGCTTGGCCCATCATCATGTAGAAGAAGAAGATAAAGATCACAAGCGGTAGAACATAGATCAACAATTGGATCCAAATACTACTTGATTCCTCTTCTTTAGCACCATATTTGACTTTATTTTTATCAGCGTACTGTTTGATCTGACTGACAGAAGAATCATTAGTCAAAACATTGGTCGTAAATGAAGTTACTTCACTTGTCGTACCTGCGATCCCGGTCAACCCAGTCGTCCGCTTTATTTTTTCAGGTTTTTTGTAAGTCCCGGTGATCTTGTAAGTACTTCCCGCCGGTTGCATCGTAAAATCTTTAACGTTATTTTTCTTCAACTCAGAAATGAATTGACTTGTTTGGATAGGCTGTGATTGTGTTGTTTCTCGACCACCAAAGAAATAGTAGATCGCTCCCATGAAGCCTAAAAAGATCACGATGTAAAATAGACTATTTTTGAGCAGTCCATTTCTGTTATTGTTCATGGATTTCCCGCTATATAAATGTGGATAAAAGTTTATATAGTCTTCCTTTCATCTAAGATTACGCGCTAACGTCGCATAAAAAATACGACTACTCGACCCACAATGACCTTTTATCGAGTATTTTTTGGCTTATTTTACCTTAACCAACTAAGGCTATCGCAATCAATAATATCATATTTGACTAATCTTGACCATTAATTGTTCTCGTAAACTTCTGGTTTCAAGATCCCAACATAAGGTAGGTTACGATAGTGTCCTGTATAGTCTAGACCGTAACCGACAACAAACTCATTTGGCACTTCAAAACCAACGTAATCTGGAACAACTGACTTAACACGTCTTTCTGGCTTGTCAAGTAGTGTACAGATCTTAACTGAAGCTGCGTTGCGGTGCTTCAAAAGTTCAACTAGACGTTCTAAGGTACGCCCAGTATCGATAATGTCTTCAACGATCAAAACATGACGTCCCTTGACTGAAACATCAAGGTCTTTGACGATCTTGACTTCACCGGAAGATTCAGTTGCATTACCGTAACTTGAAACATCCATGAAATCAAGTTCACAGTACGTATCGATCTGACGCACGATATCGGCCATAAATAAAACGGCTCCTTTTAAAACGCAGATCACAAGCGGATTTTTGTCCTTCATATCAGCTGTGATCTGTTCACCCAATTTCTTTGTTACTGCTTCGATCTGTTCTTTACTATATAAGACTTCTTTGATGTCGTTATTCATCTATTTTTTCCTCTCTTCTGTCATCGCGACGATAAACTATTATGTATTGAATTTTAGCATTTACAGCCCGTGGTGACAAATCAGTTTTTTTGATCCCAAAGACCCAATAGACAAAATCTTTATCATCAACTAGATACCAAAGTTTAGCCCGTTCTTTAGCTGGAATTTTTTGATCGATCAAAAGACGGGTGATCTTTTTAGTCCCTTGTGAATAAGGCATCTTATCACCAGAAAGCCGTTGTCGCACATAAAAAGGGGCCTGTTCTTTAGACACGCTCAAGCTCTCGTCTCCTTCTTGAAAAACAAAAGTAGCTTTTTCAAAGAGGCCGACTTGCCCGTGTGGCAGTTTATGCCATTTTCCGACTTCAAGCCGCGTTTTTATTGTTTTTGCTTCGAACACAGCCGACTTTTTTTGAAAATAAAAGGTCTGATAACTTCGACAAAATTCCCGTCCCGCTCCAAGATCAAGCGCGACTTGCGGTCGTTCACCCACTAAGGCATTTTGAACTTGAGCTAACTTTTGCTTCGTAACTGCTAATTTTTCTTTAGCAAATAAAGCGCGCAAGACTTGGTGTTGCCACGCTAGCGAGAGTTGCTGAAAAGAAGTAACATCGTAACCTTCTGTTTTCTCTAACTGCTTTAATTTTGCTGGTAATTCAGCTGCAACTAGCTCATACAATTCAGTTAGTTGAGCTTCATAATCTGCAATATGCGTCAAAACTTTAGCGTTTTCTTGCTTAAGTTTTGGCATGAGTTTATGCCGGACACGGTTACGAAAGTAGCTCAGATCTTGATTCGTCTGGTCTTCAAAATAAGGGATCTTATTTTTTGTGATAAAGTCGCTGAGTTCGGCTTTTGAAAACGACAATAAAGGGCGAACTAAAAACTTATCTTTTTCAAAAACACGTTTGGCTTTGATCCCTGTTAATTGTTGCAATTCACCCCCGCGGATCAACTTCATCAAAAAAGTTTCAGCTTGGTCATCGGCATGATGGGCTGTGACTAAATATTTGATATTTTGTTTTTCTAAAATTTCTGCAAAAAAAGCATACCGAAAGGCACGAGCTTTAGCTTCCAAGCCAGTCACCGGCTTTTTTTGCCACTTCGTCCAATAAAGCGGAAAGCCTTGCTCTTGACAGTATTCTTGGATAAATCTTGTCTCAGCTTGACTTTCAGGCCGCAATTGATGATCAACATAAGCAATATTGATCTTTGGGCGCAGTTTACTTGGTAGGTGTGCTACTAACCACAAAAGCGCCATCGAATCTGCGCCTGTCGACACTGCTAGCAAAACAGCTTCGTTTTGGGGGACTAACTTAGCCCAATCATTTGCAAAGATCGTTTTTATTTGTTCCATTTTCTTTTTACCCATTTCTAACTTAAAAAGCCAAGAGCTGGCAGTTGATCCAGCCCTTGGCTTTTGTTCGATAGTCTTTAGCTGCGACGGCCACCCCGGCCACCACGTTTACCTTCTGTATTTCGTTTCAAAGAGGTCAAGCGTTCATCGCTTTCTTTTAAGAAACCAGCCAATAAAGAGTCGAAGTCCTTCTTTTTATTTTCAGTTCTGTGTGCTGTAAAGTTGCGATTTTTAGACGCAGAACTATTTTTACTTCCCCGTTCGCGACGTTCACCTTCAAAGTGCTTCTTTTCGTCGCTTGTTTTTTTATTTTGATCAAAGCGTTTCATGTCAGTCGCCTTACGGATCGATAGACTGATCTTTCCATCGTTTTCAACAGAAAGAACTTTGACTTTAACTTCATCCCCTACTGTCAATACATCGTGAATATCTTTGACATAATTGTTTGATACTTCACTGATATGCACTAAGCCTGTTTTTTTATCCCCTAGATCTACAAAAGCCCCAAAATTAGTTATCCCGGATACTTTGCCATTGACTTTTTCTCCGACTTCAATTGACATAAAAAATTTTTTCCTCCTAGAAATTACTTTGAACTTCCCCTTCTCAAACTTAAGTTGGAGATCTCGGAAAGAAAGCGATCAGCTAGACCGACATTTCCTCACCACGGCACGTTCCACACCGGTATATTATTACCATCAAAAAACTTACTTCATCTTTAGTTTTTTATGATAAAACAACCCTAAGTATACCATAGTCACAAGCGATTTGAGAAAGATTATTTTCCAGAATCCATCAGACTTTTAGCCTTATCTTCAGGCAAATTATAGACAGTCTCATTATCGCGTGAATAATAATAGCGTTCACGGATCAATTTCTCTAAATAATCATTGTCATTGAGCTGTTTGACCCTGATCTTTAATTTTTCATTTTCTTTTTTGACAGTATTCAAGTTTTTTTGAGCAGTCACTGTTTGTTGTTTGACCAAATGCGTTTGCCACAAGTTTTTACCGACACTCCACAAACAAAAAAAAGTCACCAAACACGCTACCCCATAGATCAAGCGCATCTTTAGCCGATGATTCTTTAGTTTTCTACTATGCGCTTTTTTTTGCTTCTCACTAGCTACTTGTTGCCGATAAAAATCATTATCGAGAACTTTCACCTTTTTTTGTTTATCTTTCATTATGATTACATCCTCAGAAAAGTTCAAACCGCTAGAGATCTTATTAGGTCGATTATATCAGACCAATTGGCTAAAATTCAATTTTAGCGCTATAAAAAAAGCCCCTTTTCGGAGCTCTTTTATCAAAGGCGATGATCTTCTTGATATTCTTCACTGACGATCGTATACATCCCTTTTGATTCATCTTTTTTAGTCGTTTCTTTTAGTTCTGCTACTTTTAAAGTCAAAGTCTTATTTCCAAAATTGATCACTAAAAGATCGCCGACATTGACTTCACTAGCTGATTTGGCGACCCGATCATTGATCGTGATCCGCCCTTGATCTGCGATCTGTTTAGCTACGCTCCGCCGTTTGATCACGCGCGAAACTTTTAAATATTTATCTAATCTCATTTGCTTTCCTTCTTTCGTAAAATATTTTGCCATAGGCTTAAGATCTTTCTCCCACCTGGTAAGAGTAGCCATTCACGCACTGAGAAAAGTTTTGAGCTCAAGGCAACTACTAAAAAAACACTTGCTCCTAATAGGGCTCCTAGAAAAACAAGACCTAAACATTCTAAACGTCCAGTGCCAAATAAAGGTCCTAATAGGCGTAAAAGCAACCAAACACTGCCATACATCAAACCTGTTGCTAAAGCCAATTTGATCCAAAAATAACCTGTCTTAAACAGCCCTTTGACTAGATCTGGAATAAAAGCCAAGATCCACCCAAGAGCTACGATCAAACTGATAACTGTCGCTAAGCTAGCTCCCATGATATTCAAACGCCCGATCAACCAAACATTGAGGATCAACTTGACGATCAACGCTAAGATCAACCCAAAAACTGTGATCAAAAATTGGTTCAAACTTTGTAAGATCGAATTATAAGTCCCGATCACCGTAATGAAGATGATACTCAAGGCATAGACAGATAACGTTAAGCTCAAATGTGCATCCCCAAAGAGCAAAGTATTGATCTGTGGCATTAAAACGATTATCCCAAAAGTGGCGGCAACGGCCATTGCGATACTTACGCGCAACATCACACTTGAGATCCGCCGAAATTCTGCCAGCTTTTTTTGCTGAAGCGCATGACTCAACGTCGGCAAAAGCGTTGAAGAAAAACCAACGGCTAAGACCATCCCTAGCTGAACGAGTGGCTGAGCACGATCATAGATCCCTTTAATGTTTTTAGCGTCAGCTGGCAAAAAGCCATTACTAAAAAGACCACGCACGACTGTAAAAGAATCGATCAGTTGCAATAAGACCATCATTGACGCAAATAAACATAAGATCAAACCATCTGTGAAAAGTTTTTCAGTCAACGCCAGATAGCTCGTCTGGGGTGCTTTAACGCGCTTAAAAAACTTTTTACGGTAAAAGCCCACAAAACTAAGGCAAGCAACAAAGGCCCCCACACTTGAGGCAAACATCGCTAAAGCGCCCATTTTGTATAAGCTCCAATCCAAACGCGCAAACAAAAGTGCCGCTAAAATGATGAGCCCGACACGGACAAATTGCTCTGTTACTTGTGAAACAGCTGTTTTGACCATATTGAACGTTCCTTGATAATAGCCCCGTCCAACTGCCAAAAAAGGCATGAAAAGTAGCATCCAAGCGACACTTTTGATCAACTCCGCTAACTTAAGGTCGCCCATGGCTTTGGCGATCAGAGGCGCAAAAATACGCAGGCCACTAAAAGTCAGTACTGAAAAAACACATAAAATAACAAAAAGTTGTTGGACTAACCGCAACTTTTCTGCCTCACTACGCTTTTCAGCCACTAATTTGGAAATATAGACTGGAAAACCAGTCAAAGCAAACGTCATCCCGATCCCATAGAGGGGATAAACTTGTTGATAGACATAAAAGCCAGTATTTCCAACGATATTTTCAAAAGGGATCCGATAAACAGCACTCAAGATCTTAGCGATCAAAGAAGCGACCGATAAGATCAAGGCGCCTTTCATCGTCTTTTTGACTTGCTCATTTTTCATCCGCATTTTCCTCAACTACTGGGGCATTATCTTGAGCTAACATCAATCTTTCACAGATCGCACTCAATTCAGACAATAATTTAGCAGCATCTGTTGGCTGCCAAGTCAAAGCAAGCGTTTTACTCTCGTCTTTATAGATAGCACCAACTGAACTAGCACTCGTTGCTTGCAAAAGATCTCGACCACTTAATTTTGCCTTAGGAGATAAGACAAGGTCAACTTTTAACGGGCTCTTTTGCGTGATACTTGCTAGTAAAGCATGATCTGCATAAAGCTTTAAGCGCCCGATCTCAAGCAAACGTGCAACTTCAATAGGGTATTCTCCAAAGCGGTCAATGAGATCTTCTTTGATCTCTTCATACTGCTCTTTGTTTTCAAGTTGATGGATCCGCTTATAGATCTCGATTTTTTGGCGTGGATCCTCGATATAGCTTGCTGGTAGATAAGCTTCTAATTGTAATTCAAGTTGACAGTTCGTTTTGATCTTTTCTTTTACGCCACGTTTTCTTGCTACAGCTTCATTCAACATCTGCGTGTACAATTCATACCCAACAGAATCGATAAAACCATGCTGCTGTTTCCCTAAAAGGTTTCCTGCCCCCCGGATCGAAAGGTCACGCATTGCGATCTTAAAACCAGAACCTAACTCGGTGAAATCTTTGATCGCCTCTAAGCGTTTTTCACTGATCTCTGTCAAAACTTTATCAGGTCGGTACATAAAATAAGCATAAGCGACTCGGTTAGAACGTCCGACTCTGCCACGTAATTGGTAAAGTTGTGAAAGTCCCATCCGATCTGCATCTTCGACAAAAAGTGTATTGGCATTTGGAATATCGACCCCAGTCTCAATGATCGTCGTCGTGACTAAAACATCATAACGCCCAGCAATAAAATCAACTAAGATCCCTTCAAGTTGCGTTTCTGTCATCTGGCCATGGATATAAGCGATCTTGGCTTCAGGAACGAGATCTTTTAGTTGACCGACAGTCTGTTCGATATCGTCGACGCGATTATGCAAATAAAAGACTTGGCCACCTCGAGAAAGCTCCCGTCTGATCCCATCGATGATGACACTATAATTTTGTTCCATCACGTACGTTTGGATCGGATAACGGTCAAGGGGAGCAGTTTCGATCACAGAAAGATCACGGACGCCAAGCATCGACATATTCAAAGTTCGGGGGATCGGTGTTGCTGTCAAAGTCAAAACATCGATCGAAGCTTTGAGCTCTTTTAAGCGTTCCTTATGTTTGACCCCGAAACGTTGTTCTTCATCGATGATCAAGAGCCCCAGATCAGCAAATTTGACATCTTTTGACAATAAGCGATGAGTCCCAACGATCACATCGCATTGCCCTGTCTTTAGCGCTTCTAATGTCTCTTTGACTTGTTTTGGCGTACTAAAACGCGATAAGATCCCGATCTCGACGGGAAAACCTTCAAAGCGCGCGACCATCGTTTCATAATGTTGTTGGGCTAAAACAGTCGTTGGAGCTAAAAAGGCAACTTGTTTACCGTCTTCGATCGCTTTAAAGGCCGCGCGCAACGCAACTTCTGTTTTACCGTAACCAACATCACCGATCAACAAACGATCCATCGGGCGTTCTTTTTCCATATCACGTTTGATCTCTTTGGCACTGCGCAATTGATCTGGTGTTTCCGTAAACGGAAAGGCTTCTTCAAATTCAGCTTGATAACTCGTATCAGGTGAAAAAGCGTGGCCTTTTTTCGCACTTCTTTCAGCGTAAAGTTCGATCAATTCATCAGCGATATCTTCGATCTTAGCAGCAACTTTACTTTTAGTCTTTGCCCACTTATTGCTGCCCAGTTTATTGATCTTTGGTTCTTTACCTTCTGCCGAAACGTATTTTTGGATCCGATCGAGTTGGGTGACTGGGATAAAGAGCTTAGCATCATCTTGATAAACTAACGTCATGTAATCTTGATGCCTGCCACCGATCTCTAACGTCTCCATTCCCATGAAACGTCCGATCCCATGATTCACATGCACGACATAGTCGCCCTTTTTCAGATCGGTATAACTTTTTAAGCGATCAGCATTTTTCATCGTTTGGCGCTTAGCTTGTTTCCGAACACGCTTGGTAAAAAGTTCATTTTCAGTCAAAACGACTAAATTGGCTTCTGGCAATTCAAAACCGCTCTCCAACTGTCCAATAACAAGTTGGACTTGACCTTTTTGAAGTTGATCTACTTCTGTCAATAAATACTTGAGCTGGTTTTCCGTAAACATCTCAGTCAGTTTCTTGCGCCTTTTTTCACTGGAAACTAAGATAACGACTGTTTGACCAGCTGCTTGCCAACGTTTGATCTCAGCCTTTAAGAGTTCCATTTGCCCAAAAAATTGTTGAACTGAACGCGCTTTGAGGTCCAAACTCTGTTCAAAACGCATCCGTCCCATCCCTTTTTGGAAAAGAGCTAAAAAGATCTCTGGACAAGTTAATTTCTTTTCTAGTTCTCTTAGCTCTAAGCTCAGTTTCAACCCCGGCAAGAGCTTATGTTTTTCTAGCATCTCAACTTGCCACTCTTGCTCTTCTTGGACAAGTTTTTTTTCTTTTGCACGTAACTTTGGTTGGTCGTCAAAAACGACACGTCCGTTTGCTGGTAAATAATCAAACAAACTCGTCAATTTAGGATAAAGCAGTTCACTATACGGCAACGCTTCGAGCAAAATGATCTGATTTGCAAAAGCCGTCGTTAAACGTCTGATCGCTTCAACTAATTCAGGTGCTGGTTTTGAAAGCTTAGCTAAACTTTCTTCTAAAGTAGCACTTGCTTTTTCCAAAGTTTCTTGGTCGGCTATCAGTTCAGTTGCTGGCAAGATCTGGGCTTTAGTGATATTTTCTAAACTGCGCTGATCAGTCACAGAAAAGACTTTCAACGCATCTAATTCATCATCAAAGAAATCAGCCCGCAATGGCTCTTTAGCGGTTAAAGGAAAGACATCGATGATCGAACCACGAACAGCTAGATCACCTGGCCGTTCGACTTGTTTTTGCTTAGTATAGCCCATTTGAACTAATTTTTGGATGAGTTTACTAAAATCATATGTCTGAGCAACTTCTAACGTTAAAGCTTGTTTTTGCCAGAGATCAAGTGGTGCCAATGGCCGTCTGATCCCCGAAAGAGAAGTTACTACAAGGCATTTTTCACCGTTCGCTAACGCCTGCAACGTTTCGATCCGTTCAGCCCGAAACTCAGGTGAGCTCGTTGCTAATTCAACGGCTAGCGTTTCTTCAACTTGAAAGAGCTTGATCTCTTCTGGGCTAAGGACGTTTTCCAAGTCATGCGCAAGTTGTTGGGCATGATAAAGATCATCACACACAACGATCAAAGATCCCTCAGAACTTGCAAACTCTTCAGCTAAAAAGAGCGTTTTAGCTGAACCTGAAAGTCCTGTCAACAAATGGCGCCCTGGCTCTTTAGCATGCTTTGACCAAGTCGCCACTTCTTCGATACTACTAAAAGCTTTTGTCAGCTCCATTTTGATTCCTTTCTTTATTTACTGCGATTATATTCATTCATCGTTTGAGCAAAATCAGCTGTTTTGAGCCAATGATCTAAAGCAGCCGTAGCTTCTTTCAAGCCTGGCTCAAGGGCTACAGTTTGTTCAGGCGTAAAGCGCCCTAAGACCCAATCGACGACTTTCATTTGTTTAGGATGGTCGATCCCTACACGTAACCGATTGAAATTTTGGGTTCCTAAATGCGCGATCAAACTTTTGATCCCATTATGACCTCCAGCTGAGCCACGTTGGCGTAAACGCAAACGTCCACAAGCTAGATCCATATCATCATAAGCAATGATCACATCTTCGAGATCGATATCATAAAAGTCCATCAGTTTGCGCACGGCCCGTCCTGATTCGTTCATATACGTCGTTGGCTTGGCGACTAAAACTTTTTCACCGGCAACAAAACCTTGCGCCAACTGAGCTTCAAACTTTTCTTTGTCAAAGGAAAGTCCATGTTCTTTAGCAAAACGGTCTACGACCATAAAACCAGTATTATGCCGCGTTTTTTCATAACGCGGACCAATATTTCCTAAACCAACGATCAATTTCATTTTTTCAAAACCTTTCATTTTCAAAACAGAAAAAAGATGTACACTTCATTCATACCATACTCTAAAATCAGTTTGGTCAGTGTACATTGCTGATATTTTAACACGCACGTTCTTAACAAACGCGCGCGATATTTTTGAACATTATAACATTTTTTACGCCTGGGCCGTCAACTATGAGCGAAAAGTCAGCTTTATTGCAACGATTTACATAAATAACTTGAGATAATGTAAGCGTTGACATGATTTAGAAAGAATGATAACATTTCCTAAATTTTATATAGAAAGGTGGGCTCGTATGAAATTTCTTCGTTATCTTAGTTGTTTGACACTGTTTAGTGCTCTCGTTTTTTGTTTTATCTTTCCTAAAAGTTTGGTCAGTTATTCCGCCAATGATTTTCAAGGCTTTACGCTCAAGGAACAACATGTTGGGCAAGCAACTTTTTTGTACTATCCTAAGCTCGATCCAACCGCTCATTTTCATAAAAAAGTAACTGTCGGTCTTATCGATTCTGGAGTCGCTAAAAAAACAGCGGGTCAACTAGCAGGGGTCAAATACTTTGACGCAACAACACAAAATGATCCCTTCGATACACTTGGTCACGGGACTAAAGTGGCAAGTATCATTGCGGCTAAAGATGATCAACGCCTCATGCTCGGGATCGCTCCCAAAGCCACACTTTATTCCTATAAGGTCGTTGATCGAGCAGGCCTCGTCAAAAATGCTTACTTAGAACGCGCCCTTACACAAGCGCTAAAAGACCAGGTCGATCTTTTAAATCTCAGTTTGTTACCTAAACACTTGACGCCTAAAGTCAAAGAGTTGCTCGCTACTTATCAACGCCAAGGTGGACTTGTTTTTGCTTCGGCTTATACGTTGAAAGATCCCACGACGCTCTCGTTATTTTCAAAACTCAAAGGCGTTTTGTTAGTCGGGACTTATGATCAATATTTTCAACCTTTAGGACAAAATAAAGCGATCGCTTTTTATGCGCCCCTCACACAGATCGCTTTAACTAAAGAGCAACAACTCGTTTATGTCGAAGGAACATCTTTTGGGACGGCCTTTGTCACTGGTGCAGCCGCAAACTATTTTGCTTTAGGCAAGACTAGATCTGAAGTTTTAGCAATGTTACAAAAATTTTTTAGTGCTTCAGCGCTCACTAAACAGCAAACATTTAGTAGCAAATTTTTTGCAAAGCATATTTCTTCTTTAGAAGTACTCTATACTTGTTTAGCTTTAGCTACCCTCTTTTTGTTTATTTTGCTTGGCCTTTTGAGCTGTTTTCTGCACTTCAAACGCCAACAAAGTTATTGGAAACTGCTAGTAGCTGAAATGCTTCTTTTAGGTCTTGTCGCCTTTTTGCTCTTGCCGACAAAAATGTAAGGTAGGTGAAAAAATATGCAATACTTGCTCTTGTTTTTGCTCAGTTGCTTCTTTTTATTGCAACTGCTCTTTTACTTCCGTTACTTTCCTTTCCGCCCGTCGAAACTGCAAAAAGTATTTTTCAGCGTCCATGCGTTATTTTTAGTAACTTTTGCTTGCTTTTTAGTTTTATATGTGCTGTTTGGGGTCGTCGGCGGAATGAAATTTTAAATCGAACTTTCACTTATTTTGAGAGCGTAAAAAGAAATTCTTCACAAAGTATGAAAACTTTACACCATTTTAAAAAAAACATGTTATACTTATGGGGTATCAATAAGTTACTTAAGAAAGGATGAATTACTGTGTCAAAAACACAAAATCATCAAAAAGTTATTTTAGTCGGTGACGGTGCTGTTGGTTCTAGCTATGCTTACGCAATGGCTTTACAAGGTATCGCTGAAGAATTTGGTATCGTTGACGTTGTTAAAGAACGTACTGAAGGCGATGCTTTAGACTTGATCGACGCTACGGGCTACACATATCCTAAGAAGATCTACTCTGCAGAATACTCTGACTGCAAAGATGCAGACTTAGTTGTTATCACTGCAGGTGCTCCTCAAAAACCGGGCGAAACTCGTCTTGACCTTGTTAACAAGAACTTACGCATCTTGTCATCCATCGTTAAACCGATCGTTGACTCTGGTTTCAACGGTGTCTTCTTAGTTGCTGCTAACCCAGTTGACATCTTGACATATGCTACATGGAAGTTCTCTGGTTTCCCAACAGAACGCGTTTTAGGTTCAGGTACATCTTTGGATACAGCACGTCTTCGTGTTGCTATGGCTGACCTTACAGGCATCAAAGACCCACGTTCTATGCACGCATACATCATGGGTGAACACGGTGACTCCGAATTTGCTGCTTACTCATCAGCAACTATCGGTGGTGTGCCATTCTTAGAATGGGCTAAAGCAAACAACGTATCTCAAGAAACTCTTGATAAGATGGAAGATGACGTTCGTAACAAAGCTTATGAGATCATTAACCGCAAAGGTGCTACATTCTATGGTGTTGCTGCTGCTCTTGCACGTATCTCAAAAGCTATCTTACGTGACGAAGATACAGTTTTACCTGTTTCAGCTTACTTAGATGGTCAATATGGTCTAAACGATATCTACATCGGTACACCAGCCGTTGTTAATGCTGAAGGTGTAAAACAAGTTATCGAAGTTCCTTTGAGCGAAAAAGAACTTAAACACATGCAAGATTCTGCTAAGACTTTGAAAGAAGTTCTTACAAACGGCTTGAAGAGCTTAGAAGAAGACAAGTAAGCTTAATTTCTTACGGAAAATAGTCATGGTCTTAAAAAACCATGGCTATTTTTTTATCTCGACTTTTTTAATTTATTTTTGAGAAAAAATGAAATTTTATCACCTTACTGATTTTTTTATGTTATATTATGTATTAGGATATTATGAAAATGAAATGAAAGTAAAGGTGAAACGTATGTTACTAAAAACATTGATCAAACCCAAAAAAGATCTTGTGACTGTCAAAGAGGATATCACACTCGAAGAAGCACTTACGGTTTTAGAAGATTCCGGTTATCGTTGTGTTCCGATTTTAGACGAAACGGGTAAACTTTTCCGTGGAAATATCTACAAAATGCACATCTACCGCCACAAATCTCGTGGGGGCGATATGAGTTTACCTGTTACCCATTTATTAAAAAATGCAAACAAGTTCATTGCGATAGATTCAGCATTTTTTAATGTATTTTTCTCGATCAAAGATCTCCCTTACATCACTGTGTTAGATGAAAACAACTTCTTTTATGGGATCTTGACACATACACGTCTTTTAGACATGTTGACCCAATCGTGGAACTTTAACGTTGGTAGCTATGTTTTGACTGTTGTTTCTTCTGGTGAACGAGGTGATCTCGTTGATATGGCTAAGATCATTACTAAATATACTTCGATCGCTAGTTGCATCACTCTAGATGTACAACAAGGAGAACTCGTACGCCGAACGCTCTTTACGCTCCCATCTGATGTTTCCCATGAAAAATTAGAACGGATCGTCGCAAGTTTGGAACGAAAAAACTTTAAAGTTCCTGAGATCGAAGACTTACAAGCTTGATCTAAAAAAGAGCGCCAGTCGAGGCGCTCTTTTTTAGATTTGTTTGACTTTGACAACTAAATCGACAAAATCTTTTTTCGGGTGAAATTTATCATGCACGATAAAAGTGCTGCTGACTACTTCCCATTGGGTCTGCTCATCCCCGACCATGATAAAATCCCCTTTATGAGGAATAAAAGGAAGTTCTGTCATGATCTGACCTGAGCCTTCATTGATCGGGACATCAGCATTGATCTGTGTCTTAAACATAAATGACCATCCCTTCTTGTGGTACTTTCAGTTTAGCACTAAGTGGCTTTTGACTTCAAACATCGTCTACAAGTTAACCCAAATTATGGTAAAATTAACCCAAACGACTTTATACGAAAGGAATTGATCCATATTGGCTGAAAAGTACTACACTAGTCAAGAGCTAGCTGATGGAGTCGGGGTCAGCCGCTCGACCATCTATCGCTTTTTAAAAGTTAATCATATCGAACCTATCAAATCAAAGGGACGTTCTAAGCTCTATGACAAACAAACTTTCAAACGCGCTCAACAAGAACTGCTCTTGCCAACAAATCAAAAGCAAGCGCCAAGTATCAACACAAAACATCTTGACCAATTACAACAACAATTAGAATTGATCAACGAACAATTGCGTGAAAAAGATCGCCAGATCGCCGAATTACATCAATTGATCGATCATCAACAAAAATTGACGCTTTCAGCAACTAAGCAGCTCAATGACCTATTAGCACTCCAAGAAACAGATCCTGACGCGATCAAGATCACAGCGGCTGAGATCAACCGACAATTGCCGGAAAATAGCACAGCTGCGCAGATCTTATACAACACTCCTGGAGTGAGTTATCGTGATACAAATGCGATCAGCAAAAGTGAAACTAAAAAGAAGCGTCGGGGCTTTTTTAGTTGGCTCAAACGGAAAAAGAACTAGTCGATGCAACAACGTAAGCTCTTCTTTATGTTAGTTGCTTCTTTCAATCTTGCAGCTAATTATGCCCATCCGATCACCCCGACTTATTTTAAGCTTTTAGGTCTAGACAGTGCGATGTTTGGCTATGCCTTCGCGCTGATGTCTTTAGGGATGTTTGTTGCCTCCCCTCTTTTTGGAAAGCTTTCAAATAAATACGCCTCAAAAACTTTAATGGGCTTAGGTTCATTAGGCTATTCTTTAGCCCAAGTCATTTTTGCCGTCGCCCATAGCCCTAGCTTGATCTTAGGCGGACGCTTTTTTGCAGGTTTTTCTTGTGCTAGCTTTTTTGTCGGTGCTCTAGCGTACATCACTAACACGACAACTGCTAAAACACGGGGAGCAGATCTAACACTAAACGCTGCGATCCAAACTGTTTTTTCTGCCTTAGGCTATTTTGTTGGTGGACTTGTCGGCGACTACGATCTAATGCTTGCTTTTGGCTTACAGATCGGGCAATTATTTTTGACTGGGATCTTATTTTATTTTTGTTTACAAAATGATCTTAAAGTATCAGATACAGTAAGTTCTAAAAAAACATCAGCCCAGACAAAAAGACGACCTGCGCTTGCGCCATTAGTCTGGGGACTACTTGCTGTTTCAGCTTTGACCTTTTTAGGCTATACTTCTTTTGACCAAAGCTTTAATTATTACTTAAAAGACATCTTTGATCTTTCTACAAGCTATAATGGAACTTTTAAAGGAGCCGTCGGTTTGATCTCCTTAGGCGCAAACTTGACGCTTGGCCTTTATTTAGTCAAAAAACCACACCTCAAACAAAACACGAGCCTGATCTTAGTTTTATGTGCTGTTTTCATGGGATGTGTCTGTTTGACCTATGATCTAAAGTGGTTTTTCTTGGCTAATTTGATCTTTTATGGTCTTTACGCGATCAGCGTGCCACTGGTCCAAGAGTTGATCACCAATCAAGCAACTAAAGACAATCAAGGACAGATCTTAGGTGCTTATCAAGCTTCACAGTCCTTTGGTCGGATCTTTGGAGCTTTTCTAGCTGGGATCTTGTACGATCAAGCGCCCCTTTCCCCTTTTATTTTAGGCGCTAGTTCCTTTTTACTAGCAGCTATTTTAGTTATTATTTTACCGTTAAGCAAAAAAAAGCCCGTTTAGGCTTCTTTTGCTTAAACTAAATTTGCTCAAGAAATGAGGTATTTTTATGATCCGACCCATCAATCGTGATCAAAAATTTTTACAACAAAGAGCGACTTGTGCCACACCTGCCGATACTTCGATCGTTACCGACCTTTTAGACACGCTCCAAGCTAATAGAGAACGCTGTGTCGGGATGGCTGCCAATATGATCGGTGAAAATAAACAGATCATTGCGTGTGTTGCTGGTCCGCTTTGCTTTGCACTACTTAATCCTAAGATCGTCAAAAAGGCGCGCCCTTATAAAACAAAAGAAGGTTGCCTTTCGCTTGACTGTAAAAGAGAAACGATCCGTTATGAGACGATCACAGTCACTTATCTAGATCAAGCTTTCAAACCACAAAAGCAAACTTTTGACGGTTTTTTAGCGCAGATCATTCAACATGAGATCGACCATCTCCATGGGATCTTGATCTAATTGCCAATTTAGAAAGGAAGAGTTTGATGATCACTTTAGGTGCAACAACATGGAGCGAGCACCAGGCTTTGATCGCTGACATACGTCCAGTTAAATTAGAAGAATATGCCGCCTTTTTTCCTGTTGTTGAAGTCGACACCTTTTTTTATGCGATCCCGACTGTTCAAACGATCGAAAATTGGCAAACCAAAGTTCCAAAAACTTTTAGTTTCGTAGTCAAAGCAAATCGTGTTATGACAGGACATAGCAAAGAAAAGATCACTTTAGCTCAGCTTAACCAAACTTTTCTAGCTTTTAAGACTGCGCTTGCTCCTTTACTAGCTACTGATCAGTTAAAGACCGTCTTATTTCAATTTCCACCTTACTTTACGCCGACCAAAAAGAGTATCAACTATTTACGTCAGATCCGGCAATGGTTACCACAAATCCCGATCTGCCTCGAATTTCGCACTAAAGCATGGTATCGGCCTCAGACCTTACCTTCCTTGCTCAAATTTTGTACGGAACAAAGCTTTACTTTGACTGTGGCTGATGAGCCGACACAGACTGAAGCCTCAGTACCTTTTGCTCCTTATGTAACGACTCCAGAGCTCATGTTCTGGCGCTTACATGGTCGCAATCAGCAAGGTTGGCTCAAAAAAGGGCCTGATTGGCGCAAAGAGCGGACGCTTTATTGTTACAGCAAAGAAGAACTTTTACAGTTCAAAGAGACGATCTTAGCGTTTACATCTCAAGTCAAAGAAGTTTGTGTGATCTTCAATAATAATTCGGCTGGTGATGCAGCGCCAAACGCTCTTTTGTTAAAAGAACTCTTAGGTCTTGAATTTTCTGGTCTCGCTCCTAAGCCACCGACACAACTCAAATTACTTTAAAAAAGAGGCTCGTTTTCTGAGAGCCTCTTTTTTAAAGCTTTTCTAAGTAGATCTGTTTGAGATCTTTGACTTGCTGTTTTGTTAAATATAACTCGTGTTTTAAATATCCCTCTAATGAACCATACTCTCTTTGCATCACCGTTAAAGCCATATTTAAATATGATTCTCTAACTGAGCCAAGGGCTTTTAGATTACTTAAAAAGACTTCCCGGTGTTCTACCGGCAATTTACGTCTAGAAAGTTCACGTTCTGCCCATGGAGCTAAGAATTTATTTGAAGCTAGGTAGTCGTTTCGGATCGTTTTTTCATCGACTCCAAGAACGCTCAAAAGGTATACAGCTCCCATCCCAGTACGATCTTTTCCAGCTGAACAATGAAATAAAACTGCTTCTTTATCCTTATCATTAGCCAGCAAAACATCAAAAAATTCGCGGTAAGCTTTTTTGGCACTTGCTTGCAAAACGATATCTTTATAAGCGCGGATCATATTTTTAAAACCAGCTTCTGGATCAGACAAAAAGATCTTTTTCCGCCGATCTTTTGTACTGCTTTTAGTCTCATCTTCTGGAAAAACTGGCGTGAAATAGTAATCTACTCCGTTTGGTAAGCGATCTGGGGCGTCTTTTCGCTCTGTTGAAGAACGAAAATCAACATCATACCTCAAACCATAGTCATCTAAAAAGGCTAGATCGTTAGGCGATAAGTTGCCCAGCGAGCCTGAACGGATCACTTTATTTTTCTTGATCCGCTGTCCATCTTTTGTCTGATAACCGCCAAGATCTCTAAAATTGACACCTTGCTCAAGCGGTAATAAAAGTGGTTCCATCCTTTTCACCTCTAACATTCTCACATATTTCCAAAATACTGTATTTACTACAAAAATTCAAACTTTATGACTCTGAGAAAACTTGTAGTAAAACTGCGTCAATAGTTCGGCTAAAAAGAAACCTAATGCTAAAGCGCCAGCGATCATCGCGGCTTCGACCAAGTAACGCAAAGCCATTTCATCGTCTTTAAAAGCAAAATAATAGACTGCTCGGTAAGCCTGCCCTCCAGGAACTAAAGGTACTAAACTCGGCACATTGAACAAAACCATCGGCATCTGTTTAACTTTAGCAGCGATAAAGGAAAAAATTCCGATCACTAAAGCTGCCACTAAACTAGCCAAGACCATCCCACTATGCCATAAATAAAAAACTTTATACGTCATCCAGCCTAAAACACCGATCAGTCCACAAACATTAAGCGCTTTGCGTGGGATATTCAAAGTCACTGCAAACCCGATCGTGGCTAAATAACTAAAAATAATATGAACTAAGCTCTCCCTGATCGTCATCATAAGCCCCCTAATTTCCAAAAACGCAAGACACAAGCGATACCCATGCCTAAAGCCACAGCTGTCAACAAAGCTTCAACGACCCGGGCACTGCCACTCAATATATGTCCAGCTAAGAGATCGCGGACTGCATTGGTCAACGGAACTCCCGGCACAAGTGGCATCACGCTCCCGATAATGATCATTCCGTAATCTTGACCTAACCGAAATTTGACAGCAAATAAAGCACATAGACCGATCACTAAAGCTGCCAAAAATTCACTCGCAAATTTAACTTTAAAGCGCGTGTTGATCGCATAAAAAACATAATAACCTAGTGCACTGATCAAAAAAGTCGGTAAAAGATCGCTCCAACTACCACCATACATGATCTCCAAAGTCGCTCCCACAGTTCCAGCCCCTAAAATAAGCCAGATCAATTTAAAATCAGGAGCACTTTTATCCAGATTTTTCAAATATTCGTGCATTTGTGTTAGATCGACTTGCTTAGCTTGATAAGCGCGCGAGATCTCATTGACCATTGCGATCCGCTCTAGATCGATCTGGCGCCGAGCGATCGCTTTGACTTGAGCATTATGCCCTGGGATCGACATCATGATCCCAGTCGTTGTCTCAAAGATCTCTGGTGTTGTGATCTCTGAATTTTGGGCGATCCGTTTGAGAGTATCGTCAACTCGTGCCATATCTGCTCCATTTTCGATCATGATCTTTCCGGCTAAAAGTGTTGTTTCAAGTAATAATTCTCCCTTTTCAACTGTAAGTGTGTGTTTTTTTGCTTGCAAGATCGTGCCACTTCCTTTCACTTTCTCAAGTGTACCACAAGATTTATCGCCAAATAATTAGCTAAAAAATTAACTATAAATTAGACTCGGATTAAATAAAGTGTTGATTTTGGTTAAATTATATACTATATTGATTTTATCTTACTGAAGATCAGTTTATTAAAAAAGGATGGTGTTTTTATGCATAAAGTTACTAAATTTATTACCGCTATTTTTTTTAGTCTGACCACCTTTTGGTTGTGGCAAAGTTCGCCTGTCTTAGCCACAAAAACTTTGAATTGGAGCGAACCAGCTGAACTCCAGACCCTTGATCCAGCACTCTCAGTTGATACGACTAGCTCAGAGATCTTACGCAATAGTTATGAAGGACTGTATCGTTTAGAAAATAACGGTAAATTGAGCCCTGCCTTAGTTACTAAAGAAAAGATCTCATCTGATGGTCTGACTTACACGTTTTCTTTACAAAAAGATGCACGGTGGTCTAATAATGACCCTGTGACGGCGGCGGATTTCGTCTTTAGTTGGCGGCGAGCGCTCACGCCTCAGACTGGTGCTGCTAATGTACAACTTTTTGACGGGATCAAAAATGCTAAAGCGATCGCATCTGGTCAAGTCGCTCCCGATCAACTAGGCGTAGTAGCACTTGATAAACATACTTTGCAAGTCACTTTAGAAAATAAGATCCCTTACTTTGAATCGTTGACGACAGCGCCGATCTTTGCTCCCCTAAATGAAAAAGCCGTGGCAAAATTTGGAAAAGAATATGGGACCTCAGCTAAAAAAGCTATTTTTAACGGTCCTTTTACCGTTAAAGCTTGGACCGGACCTGAACAAAAATGGTCTCTGACTAAAAATGCTAAATATTGGGACAAAGGCCATGTTAAATTAGATAAGATCAATTTTTTAGTCACCAAAAGTACTAGCACTTCATATAACATGTTTCAAAGTGGTCAACTTGATAAGACTGATCTAAGTCAAGATCAAGCACAAGCTCTGAAAAAGGATCCTGATTTTGTAGCCCGTAAGCAAGCACGGATCCACTATCTTGATATCAACAAAGAACGACCGGCACTTAAAAATTTGAATATCCGACGTGCACTCTCTTACGCGATCGATCGCAAACAACTTGTTGAGCGCGTTTTAGCAAATGGTTCGATCACGACTGAAAGCTTCATTCCCAAAGGCCTGATGTCTTATAAAGGACAAGATTTCAGTAAACTAGCTGCTACTAAAGTTGGTACAAGTTTTGATAAGAAAAAAGCTCAAGCATATTTGGCCAAAGGATTAAAAGAACTTGGGCAAAAAGAATTGACCCTTGAACTCTTAGGTGATGATGAAGATTTGAGCAAAAAAACAAATGAATTTCTCCAATCCCAACTTGAAAGTAATTTACCTCATGTGACGATCAAAACCGCTAACATCAATAAGAAAAATCGGATCACGCGAATGCAACAAGGTGATTTTGACCTTGTCTCAACGGGTTGGGGGGCCGACTATCAAGATGCGACGAGTGTCTTAGATCTCTTTACAGCTGATAGTCACTATAACTTTGGTAAGTGGAAAAATCCAGAATATGACAAGTTGTTAGCCCAAGCTAAAACTAACAGTGGCGCTAAACGGATCTCAGATCTATTGCGCGCTTCTGATCTATTAAATAAAGAACAAGCTGTGATTCCACTCTATCAGCCAGCCTTAGCAACTCTGCTCAAAAAAGATGTCCAAGCTCTTCAATATGCTCCGATCGGAGGTTACAATTTTAAAACTACTGTCGTTAAATAAATTTCTAGCACTTTATTTGTAGGATAAAGTGCTTTTTTATTGTCCAAAACATAAAATAATTAATGTTACATTAATTTTAAGGTAAAATATTATTAAAAAAAGATGTATTTTTAATTGGTAATATGCTATATTTAGTCTAACTTATTACAAAGGAAGTGACTTTTATGGAAAAGCTCTATGAAGAAAAACGTCGTTATAAACTTTACAAAGCCAAAAAACGGTGGGTGACAGTCGCCTTAGTCACAACTTCAGGTCTTATGTTCTATAGTGCCGCACTTGTCCCTAGTGTTCGTGCCGATCAAGAAGCACCAACTAGCGAAGCGCTTCAAACAAACGACCAAGCGCCTCCTGCCACAGCACAAACAACAGCTGACCCGGAAACAACACAACCTGCAGAAACTTTACCAACAACTCAAAAAGATCATGAAAAAGGTAATGTTCAAGCGGCTTGGGATCAAGGTTTTCATGGGGAAGGTACTGTTGTTTCTGTGATCGACTCTGGTTTTGATACCGAACATAAAGATTTCAGTCAAGCGCCAAGTACACCAAAAATCGATCAAGCGACTGCAACACAAAAAGCAGCTGAACTAGGTTATGGTAGTTATGCTTCTGAAAAATTTCCTTACGTCTATAATTATGCTTCACGAAGCAATGACTACATCAAAGACAATGGACCTGATGCTTCTGAACACGGCCAACACGTTGCAGGGATCATCGGTGCCAACGGAAGCGCTACAGCTGAGACAGAATATGCTACTGGGGTCGCCCCTGAAAGCCAACTTTTAGGTCTGCGTGTTTTTAATGATCAGTTTGCCGACGAAAACCGTGACGATATCGCCCAAGCGATCTATGATTCAGTTAAATTAGGTGCTGATGTGATCCAAATGTCGCTCGGACAAGGTGTCGTTTCCGCTAATGAAAACGACGTTGAGCAAAAAGCTGTTCAATATGCGATCGAGCACGGAGTCTTTGTTTCGATCTCGGCTTCAAACAGTGGACACGCTGGAAGTGTAACAGGTTCAGACTTGCCTTATCGTCCTGGAGGAGCAAGTGGTAATTTTGAGCCTTTCTCAAGTAGCACGATCGCTGATCCTGGTGCTTCGCGCCACGCTTTGACAGTTGCTGCTGAAACATCTGCTTTAGGCGAAGATAGTCAAATGGCAAGTTTTTCTTCTTGGGGTCCATTACCTGATTTCACTTTGAAGCCAGATGTTTCTGCCCCTGGTGTCGACATCGTCTCAACGGGAAATGATAATGGCTATAAAACGATGAGCGGAACTTCGATGGCTGGTCCGTTTGCTGCCGGCGCGGCAGCTTTAGTCAGTCAGCGCCTCAAGCAAGAAACTTCCTTAAAAAATGCAGCTTTAGTACAAGCCACCAAAGCTCTTTTGATGAATACGGCAACCCCGATGGCCGATCAAAAATATGGTTCTTTAGTCTCGCCGAGACGCCAAGGCGCTGGTCAGATCAACGTTGGAGCGGCAACATCTTCGCCAGTCTATATTACGACTCCAGACGAAACAAGTTCACTTTCCTTACGTCAAGTTGGTCCACAGACAACATTTACACTGACTTTCCATAATATCAGTTCGACCGACCAAACATATACTTTTGATGATCTTGGCGGTGGTTTAACTGAAAAACGCGATCCTGTGACAGGCCGCTATTATGATACTTACTTAGCTGGAGCTCATGTTTACGGACCAAAAGAAGTGACGATCAAAGCTAACTCCAGTCTCAAAGTCGACTATACTTTGAACTTGACTGGTCTAACGCAAAATCAACTCGTTGAAGGTTGGCTGAATTTCACTAGTCAAAATGCACCAGCACTTGTCATTCCTTACCTTGCTTACTGTGGCGATATGACACAAGAAGCTGTCTTTGATAAAGCTGCTAATGATCCTACAAATGTTTATGGCGGTAATTATTTTGTCAATGAACAAAATTATCCTCGTGGCGTAGCTGACGTAGAATCACTCAAAAAACTAGTCAATTTAGACGGAGATTACGATTGGCAACAAGTGGCTAAACTATATGAAAGTGGTAAAGTCGCCTTCTCACCAAATAATGATCAACAAAGCGATCTTTTACGACCATATGTTTTTGTCAAACAAAACTTAAAAGAGTTAAAAGTCAAAGTTTTAGATCAAAACGGCAAAGTCGTCCGGATCATCGCTGATGAAAAAGGTTTGGATAAATCGACCTACCAATCTGGGCATAATAATGATGTGACGCTTTCACTTTCTATGCGCAATGATCCTGAGACTTTGAAGTGGGATGGAAAAATCTACGACCAAACATCAGGTACATATGTCACAGCTCCAGATGGGGCATATACCTATCGCTATGAAGCAACACTTTATAATGAAGGTCCAAACCAAGTCCAGACAGCAGATTACCCAGTGATCATCGATACTAAGCCACCTTTGCTCGAAAACATGAACGTTGACCTAGCTACACAAACACTTAGTTTCACTTACCGTGATACTGGCGCTGGTTTTACAGATTGGTCATATGCAGTCGTAACGATCAACGGTCACAGCTTTGGTCATAAATTAAATGAAGGAGCTTCAGTATTTACTGATGAGGCTAAAACGACTGGGACAGCTCATTTTACTTTGAGTCCTGCTGAGTTGGCATATTTCAGCAATGCCAAAAATCTAGTCAGCGTCTCTTTGAGTGATACGGCTGATAACACCACGACCCAAAGTCTCGTTTTAGCCCCAGTAGCTACAGCCCAAACGCCTTTAACAGTCTGGAATGCGACACCAGGTCTTGGTTTTTCTAAAGATTCACCTGACTATCAACCTACTACACAAACATATATCCTCAAAGGAAGTGCTCAAGCAGATTTTTACTATCAAGGAGCTTTAGTACAAGTAAATGATGGGGTGTATGCTGTTCCAGTCTCTGTAAATGAGACAATGATCGTCTTTACTAAAGACCAAGCTGGTAAAGAGGTGCTCTTGTCTTTACCAACGACAACACCAAAAGCCGTTTTCGAATGGCAAAAAGCTCAGACGCGCAAACAAAACTTCGGGATCCAACTTGATACTGTCGTCGCAAATGATCCAACTAAAGTCACAGTCTATGCTGCTGTCACAAAAGGGCAAAATGTACGGGCGTTTGCCAAAGATTACTTCAATGATACAGTCTACGAAGCAACTGTTAAAGACGGTCTGGCAACATTTACGATCTCTGTTCCGTCTGGTCGAACACGCACTGTTTTAACTGGTTGGACTGAGATCAGCGGTCCGACTTTCAACTTAGCCCAAAAAACAGATCCGACCGGTGTTTACTTGGGAGTCGCAACTGATCCAGCTTATCCAGCGCAAACGCAGCCATTTACTGATGTTAGTGAGCTTTTGACCTCAGTCACAGATGAATTAGCTGATCCAGCAACTTTAGGGACGCCTGGCCCATTACCAGGACACGCCTTGAGCGATCTGACGACTCGAAGTGAGCCTAATAGTGAGATCACTTTCAGTAACTTAAAAGATAGTGATTATAATTGGCTCGGAGCCCAAGCGATCAACTTAGGTCTCTACGATCCTCACAGTGAAACTTTTACCGTTACAGGAAAAGTCTCCGATCAAGTCAGTGAATTGATCTTTTTAGGTGATAGTCCATCTGAAAATGACCCTAAAAATAAAGCTCATTTAGATCCTAATGGAAACTTTAGCTTCAGCTTTAAGATCAGACCAACTGCTAGCCGCCCACTGGCCTATATCTACACAACAAAAGATGGTCAAAAGACGCGGGGAACTTTGCAACTGATCTTAGATACTGTTTTACCTGAACTAAATTTTGATAATGTTTCGACTTATACTTTAGTTGGTGATACTTATCAAGTTTATACAAACGAACCTCGTTTCACACTCACAGGTACAGCAAATGATAATCTCGATGGTTACCGCTTCTTCTTCAATGGTGACAATGAATTCCGGCAATTCCATACTTTTGGAGTCGATCATGGTGCTCATCCATATGCGCCTTATCAGTTCCAACGCTCCTTTACTTTAAATGAAGATGGTTTTGTCGCAGGAAGTGAAGAAACACTTCACGTTTATACCCTTGAAGTGCAGGACGTGACAGGGAACATCACCACGCGTAAATTCTATGTCCATTATCGTCCTAAACGCCCTGAACCAGAAACAGAGATCCTAACTCCAGAGCAAGCTAGCAAAGAAGTTACTAAAGAACCGATCATTGCTTTAGAAAAGTATGACGAGGTGACAAAAAATTGGCATCCGCTAGAGCTGACAAGCACTTTTGCCCCTGGAACATACCGTTTAGTTGATCTTTACCAAGAAACTGTCAAAGTTTTCCAAGTAAAAGATCCTGCTCAAGGTCAAACGCAACCGCTCGTCAATGGTGAAGACAAAAAACAACCAGCGACTTCAACTGGTCAAACAGACCACACTGATCAAGCACAACCACTCGTAAGTGATGAAGCCAAAAAACAACCAGCGACTTCAACTGGTCAAACAGACCACACTGATCAAGTGCAACCACTTGTAAAAGACGAAGGAAAACAACGATCAACAACTGCAACTGTCCAAACAGATAACACTGATCAAGCGCACACGCTCACTGAAGTTACTGACGCTAAAACAGCACTACCACAAACTGGTGAAACTTCCTCTAAACTATCTTTACTAGGCTTGCTAACTGTTTTAACAACCGGTCTCTTAGGCTTTGGCAAAACTCTCTTCAAAAAGTCCCGGCAGCGCTAAACATTTTACCTACCAACAGAAAGAACGCTGATCTTTTCTAGTTACGAAATAAGATAGTTGATGACAGTCGCTCTATCAGGAATCTACAATCCTCCTATCTGTTCTGTTCGCAGGACAAAAATAGAGGTGAAACATGTTTGTTTCACCTCTATTTTTTATGGCTCTATACTTTTTGCTGTGTAATGATAATCTGTTCATTACACAGCTTTTTTGATATGGTATGTAAATAAAAATTTTTACACAAAAAAAAGAGCCATAATGGCACCTTTTTCTCTTGTGTATACAACCACGAAAACATCATTAGAAAGTATGGTGACATTATGACTTCTTTAAATTATACTACATATTCTGTTGATTCGATAGTTAAATCTTGTCTTGATATCAGTGATCCTCATCTTCACTTCTCTAATGAACCTTATGATGAAATGATCAATGGTATCTCTTATAAAGTTTTTCAAGCTACTATCAGTTTCTTGCCTCACGAATTAACGAACTTTCGTTGTAATAATTGTGGCTTTACCACTTTTTACCGTAATGGTTACACTCCTAAACGACTCATTCGGATCCCAGCTGTCAACGCCACTCATCAAACTACTATCCAAGCTCGTTCAGCTCGTATCCGTTGTCGCAATTGTAATTCAACTATTTCTGCCAAAACTACGCTCCTACCTCCAAATTGTCAGATCTCTTATTCACTTAGAGCTAAGATTGCCACTAAACTAAGACATGACATTTCCGCTAAAACGATCGCTTATGAAGAAGGTGTTTCTGCTTCAACAGTTAACCGTATGTTATCTCATACTCGTTCTGAATTTCGGAATAACTTCAATTTCTTACCGCTCCATCTTTGCTTTGATGAATTTAGAGGTACTCACAATGGCTATCATTTTATTTGCCTTGATTCGGATAATCATGTTATCCAAACTATCTTACCTAATAGGTTTAAAGATACTATCATCAAGTATTTTATGAAATTCCCGGAATCCGTCAGACAGTTAGTGCGCACCGTCAGTTGTGATCTAAACTCTTACTACGTTGATATTGCTAAAACTCTATTCCCTAATGCTAAGATCATCATTGATCGTTTTCATATAGTTCAAATGCTTAACCGAGCACTTAACTCTATGCGAACTGATTTGATGAATAGCTTTGAACGCAGCTCTAAAAACTACAAACTATTTAAGCGGAATTGGAAATTATTCTTAAAACGCTATGACGACCTAGATTGTACCCATCAATTTTATGAACGTTCACTAAAAATTTGGACTACTTCAGAGCGCTTAGTAAATTTGGGACTTAAAGTTGGTGATCAAACCTTTAATGAAGCTTACTGGGACTATCAACGTTTATTAGAGATCATCGTCGCTCCAACTAAAAACAAAATAGACATCTTTAAACAACGTATTAACGAAGTTCATCAAAAGTACCTTATTAAGCGTACCTTAGCTACTAAATCTGAAAAAGTTCTTTTATCGTTCTTTGACAATTTAGACGCGATCATATCTGCTTTAGATCCAATGTATTCACGTTACACAAACGGTCCTTTGGAAGGGATCAATCGGAAGATCAAACAGATACAACGTACTGCCTATGGATATAGAAACTTTGATCATTTAAAAGCACGCATTTACCTTCAAACCTATCTTGGAAAAGATACAAGAAGTTCCATGAAGATAGCCTAGACCATCTCCATGGAACTTCTAAAAAAATTTAACTTTACACAGTGGTTGACAAAGAGCCTTTTTTATTTATTTACTTCTTCTGGGAACCAGATCGCGATCTCACGTTCAGCTTCACTTGGACTGTCAGACGTATGGATCACATTACGTAAATTCCCATCAGGCCACTCACGCCCATAATCACCACGGACTGTCCCCCAATCGGCTTGACCAGGGTTAGTTGCCCCTGCCATCCGATGTAAGATCGAAACGATATTTGTGCCAGAAGCAATGATCCCAACTATCGGTCCTTCTTGCATATAAGACGTCAACTCTGGAAAAAATGGTGCGTCGACTTTGTCATGATAATGCTCTTTGAGTTGTGCTAACGTTGCATTGATGACTTTCAACGCCTCGATCTTGTAACCTTTATGTTCGATCCGTGTGATGATATCACCGATGTGTTGTCCTTTTACCCCATCGGGTTTAACGAGGATCAAAGTTCTTTCTTCTGCCATGTGGCATGCCCCCTATCTACGTCTATTAAGATACCACTGCCGGCCAAAAAAAGATACTAAAATCACTTTAACCTTGCAAGATCTGAGTCGTCATGATCGCTAATTGATTTTGCGCGTTAGCTTTTGCATTATCTTTTAAAAGTTCTGGCAAAATATTACGTAAAAAGTATTGGACACTGACCATATCATTGAATTTCATGATCGCTTTTAAACTCGAGCAATAAATATCCATATAGACTGGTTCTGGGTTTCCTTTTTGGATCTCGCCAAACGATTCATACATCAAATCGATCTTATCAGCCACTGCCAAGATTTTGCCTTCAAGTGTTTGATCTTTGCCTTCTGCAAAACGTCTTTCATAAGCTTTTCGAAATTCTTCGGGAAGTTCTGTTTGGATGAAATTTTCCGTCAAAGATTCATCGACTTTAGCTAGCATCGTCCGTAATTCTTTAGTCGCATACTTGACTGGTGTTTTGATATCACCGATAAAGCGCTCGGTATAATCATGATTGAGTGCCTTTTCGTAAAGCGCGCGCCAGTCGATCTCTTGGCCAGCGTGTTCTTCGATATCCCCTAACATTTGAGCTGCTTGTGTCACTTTGAATGAATGTGCGGCCACATTATGCTCTTCAAATTTAAAATATCCTGGAGCTCGATTGATCATCTCAAGATCACTTAAGCTCTTTAAATATTCATGCATTCCCATTGAACACACCCCCGTTTCTGATTTTGTCTATGTTAACACTTTCTCGCCTTACTTGGCAAATTTTAGCTCAGATCCCCAAAGAGCCATTTTCCTAACACTCATTTCAAATAGTGAAAATATCCAAAAAGTGGTAGGTCACACATGACCTGCCTCTTTTTGGTGTATTACTTGTTGTTTATATTTTCTAAAAAAGATCAAGCTCCCACTGATGATAAATACTGTGATCAAGATCACTCGCACAGTGATCGCAGGTAAATAATAGCTAGCTTTAGTTTGGTGATAAACTGTCGGATAGATCAAAGCTTGGGGACTATGCAGCATCACTAAGGAAACAAATTCGATCGTTGCTCCTAAAAAGATCTGTTGCACAACACTTCCTAATGTTTTGACCTTACCTGTCTGATCAACATTTTCGCCCACTTGAGTGTTGAGTTTATCTGCTACGCTTGAACAAAGACAAGCACAAAATAGGCCAACTAAATATGTCTTGGGTAAGATCATCCCTAAAAGACCGATAAGCGTTCCTAAATAGGCCCATACTTCAGCTCCAAATAATTTTTTAGGGGCAAGTTTTTGTATGATCTGACTAGCCAAAAGCCCACTTACGATCAAGATCACAAAGGCTAGCATGATCTCTTGCATCTTCCCTAAAACAAATAGCCAAAAAAGCGTATAGATCACGAGAAAATTTTTCAAAGCCCCTAACCAAAATTGGTAAGTCTGCTCAAAAATGTTGAACATATTTTTATAAATAAACGAGAGCAAGATGATCCCACAAAAGATCAGCATCCATTCAAAATCCGAGATCAAAGCTGTTTGCCGGTAAGTCCTGATCATCGCATATAAGATAAAGATCGTCCCAGCAGGCACAAACGAACGCCATTTGATCGTAAGGTGGTCTAGCATCTTTTCCTTTGAAGTCGGAGCTAAAAAAGCATTGAGCCATGCTCCGCCGAGCAACCCGACTAATAGTAAGAGCTCAAAAAATTTAGCTTGATACTTGATCGCCAAGCTGACAAGTCCAATAATGACAAACGTTAAAACTAGCGCCCAACGCTTGATCTTAGGCAAACGAGATCCAAAAGCCTCTTTATCTAAAAGGGGTAAACACGAAAGCCCACTCCCTAAAAGGATCGCTCCAAGATCGATCAAGATCTCTTTGTGTCCACTTACACCTATAAGCGCCAAACAACTTCCAAGTAACGCTAAACTCAAGGCTACCCGTAAAACTTTCAAGTAATTCGTGATCTTACCAAAACTATCTAGCGTAAAGATCCCCATTTTTTGAAAACAGTATAGCAAAATAAACGGTAACGCTGTATGTAATGTCCCATCGTCTTTTTTGACATCGATCAAAAAAGCAAACACTATATTGGGCAATAAAATATAGAGCTTGACAAGCGCTTCTTCGCTCACTGCAAAGCTCTTTTTCACAATAGTCACTTCTTTCTAGCAGTTGTCCTGCTAAATTCTATCTTACACCTTTTAGAGCACATTTTTGTAAGGAAACTTTAAGTCGTTCGATCAAAGTTTGTAACTCAGCTCGTTCGCTTTTCAAATAAGCGGCGTAAAGATCAAGTTTTGCACTTCGATCTGTCAAAAAAAGCAACTTACGTCTTGGATCGGTTTTAGTCTCTAAAAAAGCTGAAATGTTCGTCCGAAAAACAGCAAAGTCCGAATGCAGCTAACAGAAATATAGTGAAGTAAGATACATCCTAAACCTGTCTAAGTTAGGATATAAAAATACTGGTGTTGCCAGTATTAACTAAATTTAAGAAGATAAAAGTTATATTTGTTTACATTTTATATAATAGCTATTTATCAGCAGCTCTATGTAAATAACTAGGTGGCAATAAGATTTTTCCTCCAAAACTTAAAATTGTTTTTCTTTGTCTAAGTTGAAGATCAGAGTTATCCTTAAAGTAACGTGAAGTATTTCTTCACGATCTCAAGGGGGCAATATTTATGAGTGAAAAATTCAGTTCACACTATGACGTTGTTGGTAGTTTTTTGCGACCAAATAAGTTGCAACACGTAAAAGCAGATCTTTTAGCACATAAGATCGATCAGGCAAATTACGATGAGATCTTGAAAAAAGAGATCAAACGTGTTGTTGAAAAACAAGCTAAACTTGGCTTAAAAGATGCAACTGATGGTGAATTTGGCCGGAGTTGGTGGCATTTAGACTTTCTCTTAGGCTTAAAAGGCGTCAAACATGTTGATCGCCACGAAAGTTATAAGTTTCACGGTGAAAAAACACGCACTGACAACGTTGAATTGGGCGGCCGCTTGGCAAGCAATCCCGACCACCCCTTCTTTAAACAATTTGCATATTTGAAAAGCATCGTGCCAAAAGGAGTCGTTGCTAAAGAAACGATCCCTTCACCAACGCTTTTCTTCCGCGATGATCGTAGTAAAAACTATGAGCTTTTCTACGCTAACTGGGAAGACTTCTTAAAGGGTCTTGCCAAAACTTATGCCGAAATGATCCAACATTTTTATGATCTGGGCTGTCGTTATCTTCAATTTGATGATACGACTTGGGCCTTTTTGATCAGCAAATTAAATGAAACGACAGGCGAAAAACGGGATAAATATTTGGCATTAGCGAAAGATTCGGTCTTTGTCATCAATAAGATGTTAGAAAAAGTCCCTGCCGATATGACTGTCACAACACATATTTGTCGTGGCAACTTCAAGTCGACTTATCTCTTTAGCGGAAGTTACGACGTGATCGCACCTTATTTGAGCTTATTACATTATGACGAACTGTTCTTAGAGTACGACGATGAACGTTCTGGCGATTTTACTGCCTTAAAGGAGATCTGGAACAAACGTCCAAACGTCAAGATCATTTTAGGGCTTGTTACTTCAAAAACACCACAATTAGAAGACAGTGCAAAACTGAAAGCTCGTATCGCTGAAGCTGCTCAGCTCGTTCCGTTAGAAAATCTCGGTCTTTCGACTCAGTGTGGTTTTGCTTCAACAGAAGAAGGCAATAAACTGACTGAAGAAGAACAATGGGCAAAAGTCGAACTCGTCGTCAAAACAGCTAAACAGATCTGGGAATAATGATTACAAAAAATGGAAGCCAACTAGCTTCCATTTTTTTGTGGTCATTTGAATGCTTCAGTAAAGAAGGTCTGTAATTTTTCAAAGGGGATCTTATCCACACGATCGTAAAGATCAATATGCTCACTTTCAGCTACAACGTAGATCTCTTTAGGCTCTTTAGCTAGATCATAAGCACGTTTAGAAAAGGCTCGTGAATGCGCCTTGTCGCCTACGATAAAGAGTACGGGGCGCGGAGCGATCTCAGCAATATAAGCTAAAGCTGGAAATTGTAGCATCGCAAGACTGGAAGTCGTCGTGAAATTTCCCCGTGCATGCGCATGAAAACCACGAGGCACAGCGTAGAAACGATCCCATTCATTAGTGACTGGATCAGTTTGTGGCAAAGCGTCCACAGCTGGATACGGACGCGTTGGAAAGCTGGGCTTATACTCTGGGATCTCATTTGCATAATCTTCCCAACGTTGTTTTGCCAACTCTGCTTTCATCTTGGCAAGTTCTGTTTCACTCAACCCAAGCATGCCCCGGACATCAGTGATGTCATACATTGAAGCTGTTGCAACAGCTTTGATCCGGGGATCGACGGCAGCGGCTGCTAAAGCAAAACCACCTGAACCACAGATCCCGATCACGCCGATCTTTTCGCGTTCAACAAAAGGTACTTCGACCCCTAAAAAGTCAACCGCTGCACTAAATGATTCTGCAAAAAGTTCTGGTGAAGACGCTCGTCTGACTTTGCCAGCTGACTCTCCCATATTAGCTTGATCAAACGTCAAGACAACAAAGCCACGTTTAGCTAATTCATTAGCGTAGACTGCTGGTCCTTGCTCTTTAACGCCCCCATACGGTGCACCTACGATCAAAGCGGGATAAGTTTTAGTTTCATCTAATGTTTTTGTAAAATAAAGATCGCCGGCTAATTCTAAACCATAACGATTTTTAAAAGTGATCTTTTTACGGGTCACGTTTTTAGCTAAGGGTGTGATATATCCAAATGACATTTTAATTTCCTCCGATCTCTTTGCTAACTCGTGCTGGAATCCCAGCTACGACTGTATTTTCAGGAAAATCTTTAGTCACGACTGCACCAGCAGCAACAACAGCATTTTGGCCGACCGTCACTCCGGATAAGATCGTGGCAATTAGCGCCGAGCCAAGCATTTTGCTTGATCAAAACTGGTTTTAAGCAGACCCCACGGCGCTCTTTAGGTTCAAGGGGGTGCTCCACTGAAACAAGGGTCACATTGGGCCCGATCAATACGTGGTCTTCGATCTCGATCCCCAAAAGATCAGTAAACATAACACCACTATTGATGAAGATCTCTTTACCTAATTTTAAATTCGCCCCATAGTCACTGCAAAGTGGTAACCGGATCTCAACTGAAGGATCGATCGTTTGCCCGATGACTTCTCTTAAAACTTGGCGGATCTCAGCTTGAGATGCTGGTCGACTATTCAAGCTTTGCAAAAGCGCTTGATTTTTTAAAGCTGTTTGAGTGATATTGGTCAATTTATCAGCAGTTATCATCTCGAACTGTTGTCTTTATCCTACCAATTTTCATTAGCCATGTTAAATACTTATATGTAATGAAATTATATAGCTAAAACGTATAAATACTAAAAAACTTGGTGCCATTTTGACACCAAGTTTCTCATCGATCTGCTTGAAAGATATCTAGCTGCTCAAAAAGCTGATTTAATCGTAATGCATCCCACGGAAGATATTCTGCAATGCTCAAACCAACAACTTCATTTTGGCTCGAGAGCATCTTTAAAAGCGCACTAACTTCGGCAAAACTCATCTGTCCAGCTGAAGCTGAGTAAGCTTTAACATTTGGCTCTGCAAAGTATAGCGAATGGAAATCGGTCGGAGCTAAAACATCGACGTCAAAATGGATCGCTAATTTCGTAAAACCATTCGCATCGATCCAAGCTTGGATAGCCTCTAACGGTAATGCCCCTGCAGTTTGATCGTGATATTTTATCCCTAATTGTGCTAAACGGTCAACTTCATAAGCATTTAACTTTTGTAGACCTACATATAAAATACTTTTGGGATCAAGTGGTGCTTCAACTTGTTGAGCTAACTTTTTATGTCCAGCATGTAAGAGGTTCCCCAAAACCATCGCATGCTCATTCGTGAAATCTTCTGGAGTCGATACATCTGGATGTGCATCTAGCCAAATGATACCTAGTTTTTCTTGGTATTTAGCATGCAAGTAATCAAATGGAGCCTGAGAGATAAAACACGTTCCACCTAAAGTGATCACTTTAGTAGGCGCCTTTTTATTTAAAACTTCTTTAGTCTTTTTGATTTGTTCGCTCAAGGCACTTTGAGCGTGAACCCCATTTTCAAGTTCTACTTTTGTCGTTGTCCTAGCTACTTTGATCTCAACTTGTTCTTGTTTTTGGCTTTTTGGAGCTAAAGCAGCTAAAAGTTTAGCACCTAAATAATATTCAGGTCTATTTCCCCCTTGCCAATCTGGGATCAACAATCTTAAAGTACTCATATCAGTTCCTCATTTCTTTGTGATATACTCATACTGTAAAGTTTATAGTTACTAGAGAGTCAAGTGGAAAGAGGTCAAAAAATGAATTATCTATCGATCGGAGAGATGTCCAAGCTCAGCAATGTTTCGATCCAAACATTACGCTATTATGATCAACTAGAACTTTTTACACCCGCTTTTATTGATCCCCAAAGTAATTACCGTTATTACTCAGTCGATCAACTTTTTTACTTAGATATCATAAAATACTTACGTCACTTAGAACTACCTTTAAAAGAGATCAAAGAACTGCTCAAACTTCCAGCGCAGGAGCTTTCTTCTGCTTTACAAGAACAATCACGTTTGATAGATACTAAGATCGCCCATCTTTATGAACTAAAACAAGCTCTAAATTACCAACAATTTCAGCTAAAAACACAAGATTTCTTACAAAGCCGTCCTTTCGGCGAAGTTTATCAACGCATTTTACCTAAGAGAACACTCTTAACTATCACGCCAACGACAAATTTAACACCTTTAGATACTCCTGACAAAGCAGTTAGAAGCTTGACAAAACAACTTGAAAAAAACCAGGCTGTAGCTCCACTTCAATACAGCTTTTGTTTTCCTCTCAAAACATATACTAGCCTAGAAAAGATCGTCTACTCAAAATTACTCATGCCTCTTTATCGTGAAATCGAGATCACAGATTCCTTTGAGATCGTTAAGGTCAAATCTACAAAAATGCTTTGCATTGCGTTTAATTGGTCAACAGTAGATTACCTTAAACATTACCAAAAGCTTTTAGACGCATATCAAACTAACTATAAAAAAAGTGACGTTGAAGTTGAAGAGATCTCATTTCCTCTCACTTATACAAAGGCACCTAATAACAAATTTGTAACTGAATTACGTATTCCGCTCAAAGACTAACTACTATTCACTTGAGGTATGTTTAACTATTAAGATTAAGCATTAGATATATTGTTTACTATCTTTTATAATGTAAGTAATAAATTGAAAGGGGCTTTTTATATGAGATCAGCAATTTTTGAAAAAGCTGGCCAAATGATCGTAGAAGATGTTGCTAAACCAACACTCCAAGCTGATGACGATGTGATCATCAAAGTCGTTTATGCTTGTGTCTGTGGTTCAGATCTTTGGTCTTATGCACACGGAGATAACAAAGAAGCACATTCAGAAAATAGTGGTCACGAAGCTTTGGGCATCGTAGAAGAGATCGGCTCAGCGATCACGACTGTCAAACCAGGCGACTTTGTGATCGTGCCTTTTACACACGGTTGTGGTCAATGTGATGCTTGTCGGGCCGGTTTTGATGGCACTTGTGATAACCATCCCGGTTATAGCAACTGGTCAAGTGGTTTCCAATCTGAATACGTGCGTTTCCACTATGGTAACTGGGCGTTAGTCAAGGTCCCAGGACAACCAGCCGATTATACGCAAGGCATGCTCAAATCATTACTAACTTTAGCTGATGTGATGCCGACTGGTTATCATGCAGCCCGTGTCGCTGATGTCAAACCAGGCGATAAAGTCGTCGTGATCGGTGATGGTGCTGTTGGGCAATGTGCCGTGATCGCTGCTAAAATGCGGGGCGCTTCGCAGATCGTTTTGATGAGTCGCCACAAAGATCGCCAAGAAATGGCCCTTCAATCAGGGGCCACTGCGGTCGTCGCTGAACGTGGCCCTGAAGGGATCAAAAAAGTCCGTGAGATCCTCGGTGGTGGAGCTGATGCTGCGCTTGAATGTGTTGGGACGGAAGCTTCGATCGATCAAGCGCTTGGTGTTTTACACAACGGTGGTCGGGTCGGCTATGTCGGAGTCCCGCACTACAACAACCGTCCGTTAGGTTCGACTTTTGCCCAAAACATCACGATCGGCGGAGGTTCGGCCTCAGTTACGACTTACGATAAGAAGTTCTTATTAAAAGCCGTCCTTGACGGTGATATCGATCCAGGGCGCGTCTTTACTGACACGTATAAATTAGACGAGATCGATCAAGCTTATAAAGATATGCAAGAACGTAAGACGATCAAATCGATGGTCATCGTTTCAGAATAATTAAAAAAGCTCAAAGTTAAAAAACTTTGGGCTTTTTTTAGTTCTCTAAGCGCTTGACCATGATCAGATCGGTCTGCTCTTCATTTCCTAGGAAAAATGAATGCGCACCTTGCTCAGTAAAACCAAGCTTTTTATAAAAAGCTAATGCTGGAAAGTTTTTTTCCCAAACACCGAGCCAAACAGTCGAACAGTGCTTTTCTTTTGCGACCTTTAGCGCATGTTCTAACAAAAAACGGCCTAATCCTTGGCGCTTAAAGTCCGCCTTGAGATAGATCCGTTCGATCTCAAGAGCATTTAACGCAACTTGCTCGGTCTGCGCTTCGTTGACATTGAGCTTTAGATAGCCAGCCAATTCACCATCTAAATATGCAAAATAAAAACAAGAGTCTTTATCTTGTAATTCACGCGTCAATTTCTCTAACGCATACGCTTTTTGCAAATAAAGTGTTAATTCTTTTGGATCATTCGTTGTTGCAAAAGTCTCACTAAAAGTTGTGATACTTAAAGCTTGTAAAGTTTTCACTTCTGCAACAGTCACTTGTCGTAGATCTTTTTTCAATACTTTCGTTTGCCTCCTTTTTTAACAAAGCGCCAATCTGTTGCAACATTTTGACGCACTTTAACTAAAAGTCGCGCTAAGATCTCTTGCTCAGCCTGATCTAGTCCTGAAAGTGCGACTTGTTCTGAATGGTCGTGTTCACGTTTGATGAGATCGTATAAACGCGCGCCTTTTTCGGTCACAAATAGTGCCTTGTTTTTTTGATTTTGTTTTGTTTTTTCGCGCGTGATCAGCCCAGCTGAAACTAATTTTTTTAACGCCCGCGAAGCTGTTGTCTTGTCGACTTTGAGCAGTTCAGCGAGCTCTTCTTGGATGATCCCTGGGTGCTCGTAGATCCGAACTAAATAAAGATACTGCCCTTTAGCAAGTTCGAGCTCTTTGAACTCAATGTTGCTGATCGAATCTAACGCCCGCGCGATCATCCCGATCTCACGTAAGATCTCTGTCATTTGGCTCACATCCTTAGATCTGACTATAAACTATTTTTGTTGCAAATGCAACTATTTTTGGGATTATAGTATTTTATCCATTACAAACTGATAACTTATCCGTTATATCTGTGTTACAAGCACATTTTTACTTTTAGACTTGCTATAATTTGAGAGCAAAAACTTTGGGGAAAGTTCATGGGGAAAAATTTATGAAACAGCGAAATTGTTTTTTATTTACGATCTTTTTATTTAGCTTGATCTTTAACGCACTCACTGTCTATTACAGCAACTATCAGACATCCGTCACGATGGCTTTGGAGCAACTTGAAACAAGCCAGCATTTCACGCCTTTTAGAGTTCCGTTCAGCGCTCACGACCAAAAAGAATTTCAGCAGATCATCACAAGTATTACAAAAGTTGCTCAAAAAAATAACTTGAATTATCTCGTCAAACACCGCGATGCCACGTATCCCATGCACGACGGACATCTTGATTATGCTCGTCCTAGCGAAACACAAGCTTTTTACGTTTTTGACTTACATAAAACTAGTCTGTGGCAAAATTTCAACACTGCACCACAAGCCAAAGCTACATATACTTATCCGTTAGTCAACCACCACTGACTAAAGTCAATGGCTTGTGAGCCGAAAATCCTCGTGAGTTTCAGACCACAATTTGCGTAGATAGGGACAACTTGCTTGACCAACCAAAGTTGCAATCAAGTAGCGGTCGTCTAATTACCAACGCCTTTTATGTCCCTAGGTTGCCATAGGGACAGATAAGCTAGGCTAGTTTAGCTATTCCCTTATCAAGAATATTCTTAGCGGCATTCCAGTCACGAATATGATGAATACCGCAATTAGGACACGTCCATTCACGATCAGCCAAGGTTAGTTTCTCGGTGTTATTAGTTCCCATGATAAAACTACAATCATTGCAAGTTTGAGTAGTATTTTTCGGGCTGACAGTCACGAACTGATGATTATACAGCTTAGCTTTATAAGCCAACATGCCGAGAAATGTTCGCCAGCCAACGTCAGAAATACTAAGCGCTAAAGCATGATTCTTGAGCATATTCTTACTACGCAACTCCTCAGCTACTACTAAATCGTGGTTCTTGATTAGTGCAGTAGAGATTTGTTGGAGAAAATTATGTCTTTGGTTCATTACTTTGGCATGGAGTTTGGCAACTAACAAGCGTTGCTTTTGGTAATTTTTACTATTCTGTAAAGAGCGATGTTCTTTCTTGGCACGGCGTTGTCGTCTAGATAGAATACGCTGTTCTTTGGCTAATTTGCCTTTAATAGTACGATAATATCGTGGGTTAGGAACTGTGTTACCTTCATTATCGGTTAAGAAATTATCAGTATTAAGATCAATTCCAATATGTCCGTGATTAGCCTTGGACACTTTAACAAAAGGTTCATCTGAAGCTAGTTGCATTGATATGAAAAAGCGATCTGCTGGATCTTTAGTCAAAGTTACTGTGCCAATTCTAGTTTCACACGCTCTTTTCAATAGGCGCGCTTGAGAACCCGTAATCCGTAACCGACCAATTTTAGGCACTTTAACATGGTGCTTATCTAAAAAACATACTGTACCGTTAGTTAGCAACGCAGTCTTTTGCCCTGGGTATTGACAATTAGTTTGATAACTCCAGCGATAACTCTTTCGATGAAATTTAGGAACACCAGCAGTGTGAACCTTCCGAAAGGCATTCCAAGCTTTTCGGTAGTTCTGAATGGCATTAGCTTTCGCCAAACTGTCAATTCGTTTATCTTCTAAAAATTGATAGTGATTAGACATTTGTTTAGCGTTTTGACGCATAGTTAGTTGCTTAATACGCTCCTGGACTGTGTCAATCGGTAACTTAACTCTGCGAAGTTGCATCAGTTCCTTACCGATCGCAACCATTTCGTTATAGATAAAGCGACTAGCGTCACTGTTAATTTTAATCAACTGCTTTTGTTGGTCACTAGGGTAGCAACGCATTTTCAGGCCATAATGATATTGCATTTTTGCCATTGACTTCATTTAATTTCACCTCCTTAATTGATATAATGATATTGTATCATATGTCAATGATAATAAATATAGGGGTAAATAAAATGAGTAAAGATAAAATCAAAGACGCAGTATATACCAGACGATATATCTATAACTTCCATTTCCATCTAATTTGGGTTACTAAATATCGTCATAAAACTTTTACTACTGATGAGTTATCAAACGAAATGAAGGATATCCTATGGCAAGTAGCCGAGGATAACGAAATCGTAATCGAGAAAATGGAAGTTATGCCTGACCATGTTCATGTCTTAATTAGCTTTCCGCCTAGCAAGGCACCGACTAGCGCCATCAAAGCGCTCAAAGGCAGAAGTGCCTTTATTTTCTTACGTCGACACCCGGAAATTCGGCAGTCTCGATACTGGAGTGGTCATTTATGGTCTCCTAGTTACTACATGAGCACGTTAGGTAATATGAGTAAAGAAGTAGTTGAAAAATATATAAACGATCAAAAATACAATGAGATGAAAAAAGCCCCTTACGGAGCTTGACAGGGCCTATCCATCACATGACTAAAGTCACGGGATTTCCGGCTGAATCTCATTAAAATTTTGGTGATCATTAAAATCAAAGCGCATCTATAATACCTTTAATGTTTGCTTAAATTATGATATAACACATTAAAACAGATATTAAACAACATCTATACCACTACTATGATCTAGAATACGATCACTGATATAAAAAGGGGGAACAAGCATGCGCTTTAAAGTCTTACAAAGGATCCAGATCGTCTTGTTTATCGTTTTTCTTGTTACACATCTTTTATTGCAGATCTTCAACTTTCACCCAGAACTTTTGCTGGCTCTCACACTTGGTATGACCTTTTTGGAAAATGATCGTTCATCACTTTTCCTTTTTAGTTGCCTTGTGTTGATGACCTTATCCACAGTCTTGTATTTTATTGCTAGCATAACGTAATGTGCACAAAAAAGCGGGCTCTCGTTTGAGAACACGCTTTTTTGTGTAGAAAACTGTATGCTTTTCTGGAGAATGGTTCAAGTTATTGTCTGGGTTATAAACACATGATAAACAACAAAAAATGGTATCTTAAAAATGTTTTATATATATCATATGAAATTTATCATTTCATTTCTATCTCAAACTTTTATATGGTTATTCACTGCTTATATTTTCTATTTAAAGAAGTAAAAATTTAATCAAAGTATATTTTACATGTTTACCTTTCTAAACATGCTTTATTTCCTATCTTCTCCCTTCTGTAGGATATGTTTGCTTAAAATTCCCACTTTTTCGTCAGTATTAAATATCCAAAAAATAACAGAGTATTTGAGGTACTCTATTAAACGCTTGATACTAATTATCAGATCGATCTATGTCTTTATGCAAAGTACTTAGGGCTTTGTACCTATTCATTTTTGCGATCAACTTATTAACCGTACATTTTTTTGCACTATTTAGATTGATACTGATTTCTCCAAAGCCCATCTTTACATTTGTAGCTATTAATTTTTTCGACATAGTAGGTAATTCAGATAAAATCTCCTCTGAGTTTTTCAGATAGACGGAGACAAACTCTTGTTCAGCAAAATCTATTTTTTCAATTTTTGCTACCTGACTCCATGGAATCAATTGATTTTTGGGGGAAATTACTGAACTGAAATCGTAAAAACCTTCAACGGTCAATACCACCAGTTTTCTACCCACAAAAAGTTGTTTTATGATATAAATCTCGAAGTATCCAAAAAATATAAAACCTATGATGCTTATAACTAAAGGCAACCATTGCTGTTCAAGCACTCCAACAAAAAAGGCAAAGAGGAACAGAAGTATCATAAACACCCCAAGTAAAAGTTTTCCAACTATCCTTAACCTACTCTGATATACAATATACTCATTTTCCATATCCCATTTTGTAATATTATGACATGAATAATATTACTCCTCTCTTTCTAATTCTATTTGCTACCGTCCATTAATTGGATTCACCTGTTTTCAAAATTTTGTGTCACGTATACATGGAAATGAAGGAAAAGTTCTTTGTTGCACTTTAAAATATCCCCAGTCATTGTTAACCATGATCTTTCTCACATATCCACTTTTAATTAAAGTTTTTGGATTTATCAAATGATCATCTTAATGGCTAAAATTGATCCTCAATCGTCATCGTCACCGTCACCTAAAAGATTCAGAATATCCAAAAATAAATTAACAAAGTCTAAGTAAATATCTATTGAGCTAGACATAGCTAACAGCCACCATGACTTTCCAGAGTCAGGAACACCGTCACGCAACTTGTCTAAGAAACGTATTTTGATCATTTGATTATCATATGCACTATACAGTGTAAAGATAATAATGTCCGCAATTAAAATTACTATGTTCAAAAAACTATTAGCATAATAGTGCTGAAAGAAGCCCAATGCGATCAATGCCAATAATCCACCAAATAATGGTGTTCCCCACCCGGTTAAATTGTTTCTTGTCAAAAAACCAAACAATGCGCTACCCAAATAAATAATGATCGTCAGCACCAAAGCCTCAAAAATCAGTTTTCCGTCGTAAAAAATGGGTACAAGTCCCATCACTATCCCCCATGCTGTCGTGAATCCAAGAGTAGCTACCATACCTAGTATTAAAGAATCAGTTTTTTGTGCAAAAGTCAATAAAGCTAATAGAACAAAACACAGTGCAAGAAATACTAGACCATGAGCAAAAAGAAGGCCCTTCAACAATTTCAAAAGCAACTTTGGATGCAAATACATATACCATGATACTATTCCAGTATAGAATAATTGGATCACAAAAATTAAATATACTTGAAGAACATGCCTCTGCAAAAATGAAACTTCATTTTCATCTGGTGCGAACTTGCTTGCTTTTTTCACTAAGCGAAACTTATCAACGTAATTGCCGTCCGCACTCCCCACGCTAGCAACTTCTTTTGTCAAACTACGCAATTTCTTCGAATAGTGGTCATCGGATCGAGATGAAGACTTTTTAATATTCAATTCGCATTCCCCTTCTAACGAATCATTCTCAGTCAATATTTTGAATACTTTTACTCACTTATTATTTTGTATTTCACATCAACTTCTTTTTTATTTGACTGATATTTTAAAAAAATTATATATATTTGTCAATAATTAGTTTCTTATTTTTGATTTGAAGGTGTGGAATCAACTACATTGTATTAGAGAAAATGGTCTAGATTCATTTTCTAAATACAAAAATTAAGTAGCATCCCCAATTTTATATACTGCTTCTAATCTATTTTCTCCGTTACCTTACTTATTTACAAAGTATTTGTGTCCTTCTTTTATTCTTTCAATCTGAATCATCCAATGTTTCTTTTTGCCTATATTCGTCATTGGTGATATAAGTTAACTCTTTAAGTACTTGTAATTCCTGTTAAAAATAGGAGTACGCTTAATCTTCATCGTTTAGGTTCTTTTATTGATTCAAACACTATCAAATGATTTAAAGCCTTCATTTTTCATTTCTTCTAATGATCGAGCGGCATCATATTGATTCTACCTTCTTGTTGCTATTAGAAAGAAGGGATCCTTTATCATCTCATTGATATCTATCATCTTACAAGCTTTTTACTGATGAGAGTACTTGGGGTACTTCTTCCAACTCATTTCCTAGGACATACCTACGCCCTAATATTTGTCCTAACTCGTCATTTGTTCGTCATGTATAGTCACGATACACAAAAAAGCGTGCTCTCGTTTGAGAACACGCTTTTTTAGCGAAAGGCTTTATCTTAAAGCTTTTCTTTGGAGACAATGTTTAAGTTGTCATCCAATTCATACTGCCAAAGATTAGTTTGTAAATAGTTTCTTTAGATTTTCAGCTATATCTTTACTCAAAAGAATACACAACACACCAGCACTAGATACTAAAATAGAAAGAAAGCCTGATAGAAAAATAACACTAATAGGAACCATAATACATCCTAGATACATAACTATATCTTCAAAATTGTCCTTAATTTTGATTTTTTTTTGCAATCTTTTATCATTCCTTATTAATTCATCTAAAGAGAGCCCATAGAGATCACTCAATGAAATCAAACTTTGAATGTCTGGAAGTGTCTTATTATTTTCCCAATTAGACAAAGTTTGTCGCGATATATACAGTTCTTGAGCAACTTGGTCTTGCGTCAACCTCAATTCTAAACGTCTATCTTTTATTTTATCTCCTAATCTCATGAAGTCCCTCCTTTATAGAAAAATATACAAAAAACAGATAATTAGTTCTATCAAAATTCTTTTACACCTCAATAAAACAGCTAAAAGAATGGAAAACAATTCCTCGTTCTTGATAAACAGTTTATTCTATTAAAGATTATAGAGGCAAATAAAAATTGCTTAAATATTTAGAGAATTATCTTTGGGCACTTTTCACAACTTATTTCCCGAGAAATTCCTATTCCTAACATTTGGCACAAGTCGTCATTTATTCGTCATGAATCGTCACGATATGTAAAAAAAGCGTGGTCTCACTTAGGAGATCACGCTTTTATCGAAAGGCTTTATCTTAAAGCTTTTCTTTGGAGACAATGTTCAAGTTGTCGTCCAATTCATAAACAACTGGTTGACCTGTTGCCATTTCAACGTCCATGATGTCTTCATCAGAGATGTTTTCAATGTATTTTGTCAAGGCACGTAATGAGTTACCGTGTGCGGCAACGATAACGTTCTTGCCATCTAACAAGTCTGGAGCGATGTTGTCTTCCCAGAATGGGATAACACGTTCCAAAGTAACCTTCAAGTTTTCACCACCAGGGATGATACGTGGGTCTAATTCTGCGTAACGACGGTCGTTTGCTGCAGAACCTTCGTCGTTTGCGTCCAAAAGTGGAGGCAATACATCGTAAGAACGACGCCAGATGTGAACTTGTTCGTCACCGTATTTTTCAGCTGCATCAGCTTTGTTTTTACCTTGCAATGCACCGTAGTGACGTTCGTTCAAACGCCAAGATTTTGTTTCAGGGATCCATAATTGGCCTGATTCTTCAAGTGCGAAGTGTAAAGTCTTGATGGCACGTGTCAACACAGATGTGTAAGCTTGATCAAATTCGATGCCTGCTTCTTTTAATTTACGGCCAGCTTCTTTAGCTTCACGTTCGCCTTGTTCACTCAAGTTGACGTCGACCCAACCTGTGAAAAGGTTCTCTAAGTTCCATTCACTTTGTCCGTGACGGATAAATACTAATTTTGCCATTTAGTACAAACCTCTTTCTTTTGTTTATGATACAAAATTATTTTACACTGAAACACTAAAAATTCCTAGTGCTTTAAAAAATTTAGCTCTGTTTTTCACGTAGTGCAGAAATAAGTTGGTCAGTCGCTTTAACGATATTTTCTGGCGTCGTCGCCAAATTCAGACGAATATGCCCTTTTCCTGCTTCACCGAACCAATCGCCAAAATCAACAGCTAAATGCGCCTTTTGTTTGATAAATGTTTCAAGTTCAGCAGGTGAGACGACTTGCGAAAGGTCGATCCACATCAAATATGTCCCTTCAAGAGGCGCGATCTGCACTTTGGGAAAAGCTTTTTCCAATTCAGTCTTAACGTAGTGATAATTTTTCCTGACGATCGTCAAAACATTTTCCAACCACGTTGCTCCAGCGCGATAAGCAGCACTTCCAGCGATCTTTCCTAACATGCTTCCCGCTGGACTTTCTAACCGAGAAACTAAACGATCATAGCGCATCCGCATTTGCGGGTTTGGTATGATCACATGGCTATTCATCAATGAAGCGAGATTAAATGTTTTTGAAGGTGCATCCACGACGATCAAATTATCCCGATAGTGTCCATCTTTGATCGAAAGCGCCGAAACAAAAGGACGCTTGCCTACAAGCAGATCGTGGTGGATCTCATCGACGATCACTAAAACTTGTTTCTTGCGACAAAGTTCCAACAACTCTGTCAGCTCTTCTTCTGACCAAACGCGACCGACTGGATTATGTGGTGAACAAAAGATCATGAGTTTGACGTGCTCTTGTTCGATCTTTTGTTTGATATCATCAAAGTCTAACGAATATTTACCTGCTTCATTTTTAAGATCTGAAACGACTAGTTTGCGTTCATTATTATCAACGACACGTTTGAATGGATAGTACACTGGTTGCAAGATCATGACACTATCGCCTTTTTTGGTCAACAACTTGACTAACGTATTCAGCGAGTTGACTACCCCAGTTCCAAAACGAAGCCAATCGCGGTGAAGTTCGATCCCATAACGCTCTTTTTGCCATTTGAAATAATGATCGTAGTAATCATCTGGTGTCAAAGAATATCCAAAGACTCCATAGTCGATCCGTTTTTGGAGCGCTTCACGCACTGCTTTAGGTGCCTTGAAATCCATATCAGCGACCCAAAGGGGCAACAGATCATCTGTGCCAAACATCGCCTTTAGATTATCCCATTTGACCGAGTCGGTCTGTTTTCTTTTTGCGGTATATTCATTTAAAAATTCTTGCTCATCCATTTTTCTTATCCATCCTTCTGACTTTCTTTAAACGCTCTCCTTTGGCGTGGAGCGGTTTGACACCTAAAACGTCTAACATGAACGTAAAGATCGGGATCCCGACGATCAAGCCCCACACTCCAAAGAGATGCTCAGCTACAAATAACACGACAAAAGTATAAAACATCGGCAACTCAGTGCGACTCGCCATAAATTTTGGATTCAAAACATATGCTTCTAACGCGTGAACAACAGCTAACATCACGATGATATAGATGATGTATCTGATCCCACCGACTGAATAACCGATAAACATCATCGGGATCGCCGAGATGATCACCCCAGCGACTGGCACTAAACTCAAAACAAAGACCATGATCCCTAAACTAAGCAGTTGTGGCATCCCCATGATCGCTAAACAGATCGTTGTGATCACGGTATTGACGACTGCGATCACAAATTGGGCTTCTAACACGACCCCAAACGTATTGACAAAGATCTTCGCAAAATGATAAATATCTCCAAATAACCAAGCAAAAGGTCCGTGTAAAAAGCCTTTTGAGAAACGATAGAGATCATCTTTCTCGATCGTAAAGAAGAAACTCAATAAAAGAGACATTACAAACGTAAAGCCCATCGAACCGATACTTGAGAGATAGCGCAAGGCGATCCCAAAGCCACCTTTGAATTGCTGAAAGATATCCATTTTTCCAAAATAGCGATCGATATAACGGATAAAATCACTAGCGCCCGCAGGTGGATGTTGATAAAACGCAAGCATCGAGCGCGCCATCGCTTCTGTTTGGATGATCAGTTTTGGCACATAGATCGTCACTGCAAAATAGATCCCCCCAATAAATAAGAGGTAGACTAAGATCACGATCAACTGTGATGGGATCTTGAGATAGCGTTGCACAAAATTGATCAGCTGAATGACTAAGAAAGTAAAAATAAACGTCAATAAAATAATGCTGATCAAACTCCGCATCGCATATAAGATCCCGATGATCCCCATTAAAACGGTAAAACGCCGTAAAGGAACATTATCTATAAACTTCTTCCACAAATTCCGTTGATTCCTCCTTACTTTTTCTCAATATCTCTCTTACTATAACATTATCTAACTAAATTGTTGACTGTTACGACTGAAATTTTGCTAAAAAAATAGCCTTTAAAAGGTTTGACCTCTTAAAGACTACTAAAATATTTTATTTACTCTTCGAATACGCAAACTCGATCTTATACGAACGTTTACCGTATTTTGGTAAAACGATATCGCCAAAGTTTTCTTGGTTGATCGCATCTGGTAAAGTTTGGGCTTCAAGGGCGATCCCTTCTCCTGGGATCGCTTCTTCCCCGTGATCGCGGGTAAATTTGATCGTTGTATCTAAAGCGGGCATGTTATACATCACTAATCCATTGCGATCAGATGAGATCGTTACTTGGCGCCCACTTTCTTCGTCGCGTAAAGTTGCGATCTCAGTCAATTTCCCATCACTTGCTAACACAAAAGCGTCATCGAAACCATCATTTTCATCAGCAGCAGCTTTCAAATTGCGGAAATTACGGAAATCAAGCGGTGTACCCGTCACATCTTTGATCCGACCAGTCGGGATATTTTTCTCGTTTGTCTCAAGCGTTGCATCACTTGCGATCTTTAATTCATGACTACTTAGATCTTTTCGCTCACTCAAGTTGAAGTAAACATGATTCGTTGGATTAAAGAGCGTATCTTTCTCCCCAGCCAAAGCACTAAAAGTCAAAGTTACTTTGTTATTATTATTCAAAGTATAGATGATCGTTGCTAAAATATTTCCCGGAAAACCATCCATTTTTTCGGTGATCTTCTTTTGGAAGATCACGCTGACACTATCTTTGTTGCGTGAAGTCGTATAGTTCCAATTATACGTACTAAAGCCATGGTCGCCTCCATGCAAAGTATTTCCGTTCTCATTTGTTGGGAGTTCTACTTTTTGCCCAGCTACTTCACATTTACCATCAGCGATCCGCCCTGCGACACGTCCGATCGCTTTACAAATATTTTGGGCGTTGGCGTAATAATCTTTAGCCTCAGCAAAGCTCAATAAAAGATCTTTTTTCCCAGCACCACTTGGAACTTTGAACGACTGCCAGATCGCTCCCATCGTCAAACATGAGATCTCGACCCCGTTATCGTTGACTAAAGTGATCTGAGTCACATTATGCCCGTCATATTGCTCCAATTCTTTTCTCAAAATATCCATTTCGTTCCCTCGCATCTCTATATCGTATCTTTATTAAAAGCTATCCTTATTTTACCGCATTTGCCTCTTTTTTTAAAGCGCTTGCATAATGTGGTAAGAAATTTTTTTACTTTGCTAAAATTGGTCTAGTTTACGAAGAACTGCTTACTTCTTCGTAAGGATTATTGAGTCAATTTCCTTAAACCTACCAGATAAACATGCTTTTCTATAAGCGAAAATAAGCGTTTACTTAGTTAGGTGAGTAAAACGCTTGCAATCAAGTGAGTTGATATAGTATGGTATACACGTTGCTTGAGCAACAAAAAGTATTTTCTAGAAGGGACCTGAAATCATGAACGAAACACTTATCGAAAAAATCGAAGCTCGACACAGTAAAAGCAAAACTTGGCGCCTATCAAACAAAGAGACTGGTCATTTTTTAGATGTGATCTTTAATATCGACCTTGAGCGTAAAATGCGGACTCACCGTAACTTTTCTTTCTCGCGTTTTGAGTCGGAACAACTAAATGAACTTATGCGTATGGTCCCTTCACTTAAAAATGATTATCAACTCTTGATCGATCAACAAACAGTCGGTCTTGCGTATTTACCTCTTGACCATGACAAAGCTAAAGCGTTGCTCCAACAGATCGGTTAAGCTTTCCAAACTACTAAAAACGACCGTTAGCCAAAGAAACTCTTTGGCTAACGGCCGTTTTTAGTTAGATATCAGTCACGATCAGCATAACCGTTTGGATGGGTAGAATGCCATGCCCAAGCAGTCTCAATGATCCGTTCGATATTATCGAATTTTGGTTCCCAACCTAAAACTTCACGCGCTTTAGTTGAACTTGCGATCAAAGAATCTGGATCTCCACCACGGCGACCAGCGATCTCAGCTGGGATCTCTTTTCCGGTCACCTTCCGCGCAGCTTCAACGATCTCAAGATTTGAGAAACCTGTTGAAGAACCTAAGTTAAAGGCGTTTGAATCATTTCCAGCGCGCAAGTGATCCACCGCTAAAATATGCGCATCAGCTAAGTCGAACGGGTGTACATAATCGCGGACATTCGTACCATCTGGAGTATTATAATCATCCCCAAAGATCTGAAGTTTATCGCGTTTACCTTGGGCAACTTGTAAGACGATCGGGATCAAATGCGTTTCTGGTCCATGATCTTCACCGATCGAACCATCTGGCTTAGCTCCCGCCACGTTGAAGTAACGTAAGGCCACGAATTTAGTGCCATATGCTTCATCTGCCCAACGCATGATCTTTTCCATCATCAACTTACTTTCACCGTATGGGTTGATCGGTTCTTGCGGATCACTTTCCATGATCGGCATCTTTTCTGGAATGCCATATGTAGCAGCTGTCGATGAAAAGACGATCTTGTTTACCCCGACTTCATTCATGACTTCAAGTAACTTGACCATTCCTGCTGTGTTATTGTCAAAGTATTTCAACGGATCTTTCATCGATTCAGCCACTAGTGAGTAAGCTGCAAAGTGGATCACTGCATCGATATCTTTATTTTCTGCGAAAACTTTGCGCATAAAAGCTTGATCAGCTAGATCGCCTTGGTAAAATTTAGCCTTTTCATTCACGGCCTTACGATGTCCTGTTACTAAGCTGTCCACGACAACAACATCTTGACCTTGTTCGACTAGACGATCAACAGTATGAGAACCGATATAACCAGCTCCACCTAAAACTAAAACTGACATTTGCGAGCCTCCATCCATTTGAATAGTTTTTGTTCATTTCTATTTTATCATTTCTTTTATGAAAGCGTTAGTAAAATTTTACTAATGCTCACTATTTTGCTTTGAGCCTTCCTTTTGCAACGAATTCAAGTCATTTGCTCGTTGCTTTTCCACATTTATTTGATTATACTCACATTAGTTCATAATTTAAAAAAGAAGGTGAGACCCACGGCAGAACTTATTTACAAACAGATCATCGCCGATCTGAAAAAACGGATCTTTGAACAAGAATTTCCTGACATGAAACTTCCCGATGAACGAACGCTTTCGAGTACGTATAATGTGAGTCGCAGTTCGATCAAACGAGCTTTGAATCGAATGGCAAATGACGGGATCATCTTTAAAAAAAGAGGTTCAGGTACATTTATCAACCCACTTTATTTAAAAAATGAATCTGTTTTTAACTACGAAGAAAGCTCAAATCTTGGTGTAACTGATAACTTTAAAATGAACGGGAAGAGATCTCAGATCAAAGTTTTGAGTTTTGAAGTCGAGCGCCCGAGTAGCGAACTACAGCGCGACCTTTTTTTAGAACCCGAAGATTTCGTCTACAAGATCGTCCGCTTGCGCCTCTTTGAAGACAAACCTTTTATGATCGAGACTGGCTACATCCCGATCAAGATCGTTCCTAAATTAACAGAACAGATCATCAAAGGTTCGATCTTCAACTACATGCAAGATAAATATAAACAATCCGTCACCCGCTCTTTTCTTTCCGTCTTTGCAGAACCTTCGACAAAAGAGGATCAAAAGCTTTTATTGCTCAAAGAAAATGAACCGACTGGGATCATGGAAGGTGTCTTTTTCTTAGATAACGGGACACCATTTGAATACTCACATATGCGTTTTCACTACAAATATTTAAAATTCAATACTTTTGTCAGTGTTTCCCAATAACCTATCATTTTACAAGAAAAACTTTTCTTGTTAGACTTGACTTGACATTACAACAAGCTGGGGTGCCTATTGGCTGAGAAAGACCCATTGACCTGATCTGGTTAGTACCAGCGGAGGAAGCCTTGTCAAAAACAAGCTGACATGTATCTCCCCTGCCTAGTTGTCGTGTATTTTAGGAAGGGGAGTTTTTATGTCTCAAAAACACCGTTGGAAACTCAAAGATATCATTTTTCTAGCCTTGCTTGCTTGCTTTTTTGGTCTGATCTATCAAGGCGCTAGTTACCTTTATTACGCTTTAGCCGCAACGCCACTCAAGCCTTATGCTAACGATCTGATGCTTGGCTTATGGTTGATGGCAGGTCCTTTAGCAGGTGTTTGTCTCCGGCAAAAAGGAGCCGCCTTTTTAGGCGAATTCTTAGCTGCAACAACTGAGATGCTTCTTTTTTCCAGTTGGGGTGCTGCCAATTTGATCACTGGTTCGCTCCAAGGTCTAGCAAGTGAACTTGGTTTTGCGACCACACGCTATAAAAACTGGGGTGCCCGTGGTTTAGCTTATGGCGTTATTTGGGCAACACTTTTGACTTTTGCTTGGGATTACTTTTACAGTGGCTATCGCGCCTATTCATTGCCGATGTTGCTCAGTCTTTTAGGGCTACGCTTTTTATCACTTGCCTTTTTTGATGGCCTCTTGATCTATTTGATCAAACGTCTTTTAAGTAAAGCGCAGGTCTTTTAGATGGCGACTTTAACTGTTAAAGATCTGACCTTTACCTATAAACACGCACCACAAGCCCTTTTTAACGACCTCTCTTTTACTTTGCATCCGCAAACGACTTACTTATTTCATTCGCCTTCAGGTAGTGGCAAGTCGACTCTTTTCAAACTACTTTGCGGGCTTGATCTAAGTGAGAAAGGAACTTTACAAAGTGGACAGATCTTAATCGATGAGACACCACTTACACAGCTAGGCTTTAAGGAACGCTCACAAAAGATCTCTTTGCTTTTTCAAGATCCTGCCCGTCGTTTTGCCTTAAAGACACTGACTGAACAACTCACCTTCATCTTTGAAAATCTGGCGACACCACCACAGTTGATCCCTCAAAAGATCACGAAATTACTGACTGAACTTGAGTTGATACCGATCAAAGATCAACCACTGAATACTTTATCTGGAGGGCAACAACAACAAGCGGCTTTAGCATGTGCGCTAGCCTTAGATAGTGAGATCATTTTACTTGATGAACCTTTTGCAAACGTCGACTTCAAGAGTCAACAGCGCTTACTTAAAATTTTAATACGCCTCAAACAAACGACTAGTAAAACACTTGTGATCGCCGAACATGATCCTAGTAACTACGGAGATTTTTTTGATGAGACCTACCAACTAGTCAACGGAAAGATCGCACCGTTAGCGCTCGAATTTACGCCTGGACCACTAACACCTCTCCCGCATCGCGTTTTACAAAATGGCGAGTTGAGTTGGCACGATCTCCAGCTGACCCGAGCTAAAAAAGAGTTGCTCAAAGCAAGTACTTTTACATTGCCTAAAGGTCAACTCGGGCTTCTTTCTGGCCCAAACGGAGCAGGAAAATCAAGTCTCTTTTATGCTTTGAGTCGCCTGATCTCGTTTTCTGGGACACTGCTTTATAAGGGGCGTCCTGCCACAAAAGTCAAACGCTCTAAATGGCCTCAGATCGTTGGTCTTATGCTCCAAGATGCCCCAGAACAATTCGTTTGTCCCCTAGTCAAAGAAGAGTTGGCACTGGCACAAAAAAATTCATTGCACAAAGACTATTGGACAACAACTAAAGTCACTGCGGCAAGTCAAGCTTTAGGCCTTACTGAACTGCTAGATCACTCAGTCTACCAACTTTCTGGCGGACAGCAAAAAAAGCTCCAGTTGCTTTCCGTCTTGATCACTAGTCAGCCGATCTTACTACTTGACGAACCGTTTGCTAACCTAGATCAAACCTCTTTAGCAACTTGCCTTACGCTGCTCACTCAAAGTTGCCAAGTGCTCAAAACAAGTATTTTATTGATCAGTCATCAACGTTCTTTGCTAAAAGAGTTTTGTGACTATGAGCTAGTTTTGACCGATAAACATTTGAAATTGGTAGGTGACCTCGCAAAATGAGACCTTTAAGATTAAACGCTACTGTCTGTTGTCTCACGATGCTTTGCCTGAGCATTTTAGTTGCCTTTGGTCAACGTTTATTACCTAACATCTTGCTTAGCAGTCTATGCCTAGGATATCTTTTTTTATGTCGCTGTCCTTTAAAAAAACTAAGCTTGATCTTCCTTAGTGCTTTGCCCCTCGCCTTTGGAACTTGGTGGTCATTTTATCTGTTCAGTACAACAGCTCCTTTGACTACTGCTTGGTTATATACGCTCCGCCTATATACCTTCTTGCTCTTAGGCTGTTGCTTACTTTTACCTTATCAACTGACAGAGATCTTATTTAGCTTGCACTTGCAACTCAAACTTTCAGCAACTTTTGTCTATGGTTTTTTAGCTGCAGTCAATCTACTTAGTAACTTACAAAAACAACTCGCACGGATAAATTACGCTGCCAAAATGAAAGGTGTGTCTTATCATGTCTTTTCCCCTCGCCTATATTTAAAACTGATCGTTTTTGCTTTAGATCAAGCGGACGCTCTCAGTCAAGCGATGCACAGCCAAGGTTTTGAAGAAGGATGCCCCCGTACCTTAGTTTACACCGAAAAGAAACCTCGCTTTCAATGGGCGATCAGCCTTTTCTTGATCTTTTGCTATACTTTTTTAGCCTTTCTCTGAGCTCATCTAAAGTTAGATGAGCTTTTTTTAATATCGAGCTAAAGCGTTTACACAACTGTCTTCATGGCTTATGATATGCATGTAGCTTAATACAGGAAAGAGGTCTGAGCAAACATGGAAAAAACATTGATCATTAATTCAGGTAGTTCGAGTTTAAAATTCAAACTCTTCAGTCTCCCGACCGAGGCTGTTTTAGCTAGTGGTCTGATCGATCGGATCGGGATCAAAGATTCTAGTGTTACGATAAAATTTGCAGGGGAAAAGTTCCACAAGAGCCTTCCGATCAAAGATCATAAAGTGGCTGTCGATCTACTATTGAAACTTTTAGTCGAACTTGATCTAGTCACGGCTTTAGATGAGATCACAGCTGTTGGTCATCGCGTTGTAGCTGGAGGCGAGTATTTTGATCATTCAGTCATCATCGACGAAACAGTGATCGAAAAGATCGCTGAATTGAGTGAATTAGCCCGTTTGCATAACCCGGCTAATCTTTTAGGGATCGAAGTTTTTAAAGAACAACTTCCAAATGCACTAGCTATTGCCTCCTTTGACACTGCTTACCACCATACGATGCCGGCTAAAAATTATCTTTATAGCGTTCCGTACGAATGGTACGAAAAATATGGCGTTCGCCGTTATGGCGCACACGGGATCAGTCATGAATATGTTGCCCGTCAAACAGCTGCTCTGTTAAAACGTCCATTAGCCGAATTGAAATTGATCACTTGTCACTTAGGCGCAGGCTCATCACTTTGTGCTATCAAAGATGGTCACTCTTTTGATACAACGATGGGGTTTACCCCACTGACTGGAGTCACGATGGCAACACGCTCAGGTGATGTAGATGCCGAACTTGTCATGTATATGATGAAAAAACTCAAGCTCACTGACCCAGATGAGATGATCGCTCTTTTAACTCGAAAATCAGGTCTTCTAGGGATCTCAGGCCTTTCATCAGATATGCGTGATATTTTAGCTGCCAAAGATCAAGGTGAGGCTCGAGCAGCTCTAGCGATCACTTTGTTTGTCAAAAATATCGTACGCTACATTGGCCAATACTATGTCGAAATGCAAGGACTAGATGCGCTCACTTTCACGGCTGGGATCGGTGAGAATTCTCCGATCATTCGCCAGTTGATCTGTGATGAACTTGCTTTTATGGGGGTGAAGCTTGCTCCAAAAGTAAATGAAAGCGGTGGCGAAGCTGTGCTCTCAACACCAGATTCAACGATCAAAGTTTTATGTGTTCCAACTGACGAAGAATTGATGATCTTACGTGAGATCGAACTGATCAAACTCGATCCAACTAGAGGAAAATTTGAGCTTTGACTCAAAATGTGAATCTTTTATATTTTAGTTAAATTTGGTACGTTCCAAAGTTATAAATAGTTGACACCAAATGATAAATAGTTATTATTATAAGTGTAGCTAGAAAAAGCAAAAGGAGAGGCGAATAATGACAACAGATTTCTCATCCAAAGAATATTTAGATAAATTAGATGCTTATTGGCGGGCTGCAAACTATGTTTCTGTCGGCCAACTTTATTTGAAAGATAACCCGCTTTTACGTCGCCCACTTGAACCCTCTGATGTAAAAGTCAAACCGATCGGTCACTGGGGTACGATCGCTGGTCAAAACTTTATTTATGCCCACTTGAATCGGGTCATCAATAAATATGATCTTGATATGTTCTACGTTGAAGGTCCTGGTCACGGTGGTCAAGTTATGGTCTCAAACTCTTACCTTGATGGCAGTTACACAGAGATCTACCCAGAGATCACACAAGACACAAAAGGTATGGCTAAACTTTTCAAACGTTTCTCTTTCCCTGGTGGGATCGCATCGCACGCGGCCCCAGAAACACCAGGTTCGATCCACGAAGGGGGCGAATTAGGTTACTCGATCTCTCACGCTGTCGGAGCAGTCCTTGATAATCCAGATCTGATCGTTGCTTCTGTCGTTGGTGACGGGGAAGCTGAAACTGGTCCATTAGCAGCTTCTTGGATGTCAAATAAATTTATCAACCCGATCAATGACGGTGCGGTTTTACCGATCTTGAACCTCAACGGCTTCAAGATCTCAAACCCAACGATCTTGTCGCGTGAATCAAATGAAAACTTACAAAAATATTTTGAAGGCCTTGGCTGGGATCCGATCTTTGTCGAAGGTGACGATCCAGCTGAAATGCATCCAAAAATGGCAAAAGCACTCGATCAAGCGATCGAAAAGATCAAAGCACTTCAAGCTAATGCTCGCGAAAATAACGACCAAAGCTTACCAGTTTGGCCAATGATCATCTTTAGAGCACCAAAAGGTTGGACTGGTCCAAAGACATGGGATGGTAAACCGATCGAAAACTCCTTTAGAGCACATCAGATCCCGATCCCAGTTGACCAAAATGATATGCAACATGCTGATGCTTTAGTTGAATGGCTCGAAAGCTACCGTCCAGAAGAACTCTTCGATGAAAACGGAGCACTCAAAGCTGAGATCGCTGCGATCACACCAAAAGGCGACAAGCGGATGGCGATGAACCCACATACTAATCCAGGTGCCTTGATCCGTGATCTGATCTTACCTGATTTTAGAGAATTTGCAGTCGATACAACGACTCCAGGGGCACAAACCAAACAAGATATGACTGTGCTTGGGAACTATTTAGAAGAAGTGATCAAACTAAATGCTCACAACAAAAACTTCCGGATCTTTGGCCCTGATGAAACGATGTCAAACCGCTTAGGACCAGTCTTTAACGAAACAAACCGGCAATGGATGCTAGAAGTCAAAGAGCCTAACGATGAATTCATAGCACCAGCTGGACGTGTGATCGATTCTCAACTTTCTGAACACCAAGATGAAGGTTTCTTAGAAGGTTACGTTTTAACAGGTCGTCATGGCTTCTTCTCCTCTTATGAAGCATTCTTACGTGTTGTTGACTCAATGCTCACACAACACTTCAAATGGTTACGTAAAGCTAAAGAGCTTCCTTGGAGAACTGAAGTCCCATCCTTGAACGTCATCGCAACTTCGACTGTTTTCCAACAAGATCACAATGGTTACACACACCAAGATCCTGGTATTTTAGCCCACTTAGCTGATAAGAAGCCGGAATTCATCCGTGAATACCTTCCAGCTGATGCTAACTCACTCTTGGCTGTTTTTGATAAAGTCTTAAATGACCGTGAAAAGATCAACTTGATCGTTTCTTCCAAACATCCACGGCAACAATTCTATTCTGCTGCCGAAGCAAAAGAATTAGTCGACAAAGGGCTTAAGATCATCGATTGGGCTTCGACTGACCAAAATGCCGAACCAGATATCGTCTTTGCGGCCGCTGGTACTGAACCAAACTTAGAAGCTTTAGCAGCGATCTCGATCTTGCATGAAAAATTGCCTGACCTTAAGATCCGCTTTATCAATGTCGTTGATCTTTTGAAGCTTCGCAGTCCTAAGATCGACCCTCGTGGCTTGAGCGATGAAGAATTTGACATGTACTTCACCAAAGACAAACCGATCGTCTTTGCTTTCCACGGCTTTGAAGGTTTGATCCGTGACATCTTCTTTGATCGTCACAATCACAATATCAAGATCCACGGTTACCGTGAAAACGGGGATATCACGACACCATTTGACATGCGAGTCGTTAACCAAATGGATCGTTTCGACTTAGTCAAATCAGCCGTTGCAAGCTTACCAACACCAGCTAAATACGGTGAGATCGTGGCTGAGATGGATAGCATCATCGCTAAACATCACCAATACATTCGCGATGAAGGGACCGACTTACCTGAAGTTGAAGCTTGGGAATGGAAACCATTAAACTAGATCAACGCTTGTTCTCTTAAAGAGCCTGTAATATAAGTCAAAGAGTCACGCTACTATACAGCAGTAGCGTGACTCTTTTTTGCTCTAAACATAACATAAAAGAGCTGTCCCTCTCATGTCAATGAGGTAGACAGCTCTTTTAATACTATATCAAACTGAAAGTTTGACGCGATTCAAAAGTAGCGAACTCAACACAACTGAGATCGAACTAAGTGCCATCGCTAAACCTGCAAAAGCAGGACTTAATGTTAAACCTACGCCAACAAAAAGACCAGCTGCGATCGGGATCCCGATCACGTTGTAGATAAAGGCCCAAAACAAGTTCAGCTTGATCCGGGCAAACGTCTTTTGACTCAGCTCTAATGCTCGAACTACGCCTAGAAGATCATTTTTCATCAAAACGATCCCGCCAGATTCGATCGCGATATCAGTTCCTGAACCCATCGCGATCCCTACATCGGCCGTTGTCAAAGCAGGAGCATCGTTGATCCCATCCCCAACAAAGGCAACTGTTTCATGTTCTTTGAGCTCTTCGATATACTTAGCTTTTTCAGCAGGTAAAACACCAGCGATCACCTCTTTGATCCCGACTTCTTTAGCGATCGCCTCGGCAACTTTAGGGGCATCCCCAGTCAACATCACCGTCTTTAAGCCCTTTTTATTCAAAAGCTCGATCGCTTCTTTAGAAGTTTTCTTTGGCGCATCTTGGATCGCGATCAACCCGATCACTTGCTCTGCTTCACCGACAAAAACGACTGTTTTGCCTTGTTCTTGCAATTTATCGTAACTTTCCTTAAGTTTTTCCGACAAAGCTTTCTCTTTGACTAAATGCTTATTGCCCACAAAAACGTCTTTATTGGAAATATTAGCGCAGACACCTTTACCTTGATATGAAATAAAATCAGCCGTTGGTAAAAGCGTTACTTTTTCCGCTTTTGCTTTGGCTAAGATCGCACTTGCCAACGGATGTTCTGAAGCTTCTTCTAAACTCGCAGCTAATTGTAAAACTTCTTTTTCATTTTCTGCTACGATATCTGTTACAACTGGTTTACCTTCAGTGATCGTTCCTGTTTTATCGAAAACGACAGCCGTCAGCCGATCGACTTCTTCTAAAACTTCACCATTTTTGATCAAGACCCCAGCTCGAGCACTGCGCCCAGTCCCGACCATCAACGCTGTCGGTGTGGCTAAACCAAGCGCACATGGACAAGCGATCACGATAACAGCTACTGCGTATAACAAGGCTTGGACTGGCGTGCTACCTAAACAGACATACCAAATAACAAACGTTAAGATCGAAGCGATCATGACAAGCGGGACAAAGTAATCTGAGATCTTATCCGTCAATTTTTGGATCGGTGCATGGCTATTTTGCGCTTTTTTGACTAATTCAACGATCTGTGCCAAAAGTGTATCTTCACCGACTTTACTTGCTTTAAAGGTAAAAGTCCCATCTAAATTCAGAGTTGAGCCGATCACATCGTCACCAACTTCTTTTCTGACTGGCATGCTTTCACCCGTGACCATCGATTCATCGATACTTGAATTTCCTTTGACGATCACACCATCAACAGCGATCTTTTGTCCAGGTTTGACGCGGATCAGATCGCCTACTTTCAATTTAGCTAATGGAACTTTAACGATCTTATCGCCTAAAACGACATCAGCATCTTTGGCTTGAAGATCTAGTAACTTTTCAACCGAACTCGATGCATTATCACGCATGCTTTCTTCGATCACTTGCCCTAAAAGCACAAAGACCGTCACAAAAGCTGCACTTTCAAAATAGACCGGGCGCCCAGTAAACATCGCAAAGATACTATAGAAGTAAGCAACAGCAGTCCCGATCGCAACTAACGTATCCATATTAGCATGGTGATGTTTAAATGAGGCCCAGGCACTGCGCCAAAAAGGATAAGCTGATAAAGCCATGATCAAAGTCGTCGTGACTAAAGCGATCCAATTATACGCTGGTAGCATCAAACCAAAAGGCATCATGACCATATCGACTAATAATGGGAGGGATAAAACTAACGAAATGATGAAGCGTTTTTTATACGACATCATTTAACGACCACCTTTCCGTGGAACATGTTCATCCCACATGCATAGCCAAATTCACCGGCTTTACTTGTATCGAACTTGATCTTCTTTTCTTCATTTTGGGGCAAAAGCTCGTTGATCCCAAAATCAGAAAAGACGACGCGCTCTAAACAGCTCGATGGATCTTTTCTTTCAAAGACAAGTGTTGCAGGCACCCCTTTTTGCAAAACGACTGTTTCTGGTGAATAGCCCCCGTCAACTGTGATCTTGACTTCTTGTTCATTCCCCCCGGTCTTTTTAGCTTTGACCTCGACTTGTTCGTGTTTATCAAAGAACCACCATAAAATAAAACCGATCAAAACAATGGCAACGATAACTGTGATGACTTTTCCCATAAATTCCACTCTTCTTTCGTTTACATTTGTAACCTTACACTGCAACTTTATACTTATTATTTACATTTGTCAACTAAAAAAGCCTGTTTCTTGAAACAGACTTTGCTAAGCTCTTTGCCACCGTAAAAAATATCCTTCTGCTAATTCGATCAAACTAAATAAAAGGTAGGCCAGTCCGCTAAGGACAACGATCCCCACAAACATCCCACGATAATCGAGGCGATTCCATTCATCCATGATAAAATAGCCTAATCCGACTTGAGTGCCGTAGATCTCAGTGAAAAAAAGCGTTGCAAGCGCAGTTCCTAAAGCGATCTTTAACGCAGACAAGAAACCGGCTAAACTCGCTGGCCAAGTTACAGCTTTAAAAAGATCTACTCGACTTGCTGCCAATACATCTAAAGTTTGATACAATTCGGCAGGGATCTGCCGAACTGCGTCGCGCACACCGATCGTGATCTGAAACACTGTGATCAAAGTGATCATGATGATCTTTGAGCCATCACCTAAACCAAAAAGAAGCATGAGGACAGGTAAAAAGGCGATCTTAGGCAAGGGATAAAGAAAGTACAACAAGGGATCACAAAGTTGCCCTAGTCTTTTAAAACGCACCAACGCGATCCCACTTATGATCCCTAAAAGCGAAGCACAACTTAAACTGACACTTAGCCGCAATAAACTGGCGATCAGATTTTGCCATAAAACTGTCCAGGTGATCGTTGGAAAATAAGCATATACTGCCCAAGGTGTCGGTAAGAGTGGTCGATCTAAAGCTAATGCACATAGTGTCCAAATAAGATGCACGACTACTACAGCATAAACAAAACGCTTTATTTGGCCTCCCATAGTTGCACCATCCTTTGTTCAAATTCTAAAAACGGTCCCATCAAATTTTCAGGTTTTATTCGTTTTGCATAACTGAGTTTAGCCAACGGATTTTCTAAAAGCTGGGGGCGTTTGTTTTTGGAAAAGATCAGCATTTGATCGCTCAACTGTAACGCTTCTTTGAGATCGTGGGTGACTAAGATCGTTGTAACTGGCGCCTTATGCCACTGCTCTAAAAAAAGCGCTTGAGCCTTAGCTTTCGTAACGATATCTAACGCTGAAAAAGCTTCATCCATTAGAAGTAATTCAGGCTCGAGCGCAAAAGCCCGGGCTAATGCAGCTCTTTGTTTTTGTCCTCCTGATAATTGCGCTGGATACCGGGTCAAAACTGGCATTAGATCTAATTTTTCAAAGAGTGCAGTTGGCTCTTCTAACATATGCTGATGTCTTTTTTGGCTGATCTTTTGCGCTAAGACAACATTTTGCCAAACAGTTTTCCACGGTAACAGACCTAGATCTTGTGGCACATAGGCTAACCGAACTGAATGTGGAGTGATCTTTTGCCCCCCTAAAGTGATCTGCCCTGAATATGGCAATTCACCTAAGAGAGCTCTTAAAAACGTTGTCTTACCACTACCCGATGGACCTAAAAGCGCTAAGATCTTTTGCTCGGCTAACTGAAAAGACAGATCACAGATAACAGCTTGTTGTTGATAACTGACATTTAATGCACTAACTTCAAGCATCAATCAACGACCTTCAATTGATACTTAGCTGGATCTTTAGTTTCATGTAAGATCCCTTCGCTTTTGGCATAGTTGAACGCTTCTTTTAGCATCTGTGTGGCAACTGGGCGCGCCGCTGTATACTTAGGCAACTGATAATTTTTGGCGATCGCCTCTGGAAAACCAAGGTCTTTGACTAAGATCTCTTGATAATCGCTTGCATCATGCTGATCGATCGTTTGGACAGCCTTATTATAAGCACGTATGAATTTAGCGCGAACTTTTTGATCTTTGCCTAACTCTTTATCGACGGCTAAGATCGTGGTTTGGTATTTAGTAGGATCACTTTGAGCGATCACTTTTGCTCCGCTAGCTTTAGCCATGCTCAAAAATGGATCAGGCAAGATCGTAGCATCTGCTTTATGTTGTTCAACTAATTGTAAACGGACTGGGATCGCAGCAACTTCTTTGATCTTCACGTCTGAACTTGTCAGACCATGAGCTTTTAACTGTTGATCTAAGTAAAATGTCGGCGTTTGTCGTGGCTGAGTTGCGACAGTTTTACCTTTGAGCAAAGCGACATCAGTCACGGCGGGATCACTCGTAACGATCCCAAAATAACCAGTCAAAGCTGTCGCACTCTTCCAACCTAGATCCCCATTGACATAACTTGCCAAAGCAACGACATCACTGACAGCTGCATTTAGTTGCCCACTTGCGATCGCTGCATCACGATCTTTAGGTGATTTAAAGCTTGTCAACTTGACATCCAATCCTTCAGCTTTAAAATAACCTTCTTTTTGTGCTACGTATAATGGTAAAGAATCTGGCGCCGGCATCGTTCCGATGTTTAGCTTAGTTGTTTCTTTTTTCTCGTTTGCACTCGTCTGAGTATGTTTAGCGCCACAAGCGCTGACAAAAAAACTCAAAATAAAGACTACACTAAAAACTTTAAATAATTTATTCAACTTCACAAGTGTTCACCGTTCTATAAAATGTAGGATCACTGCATCTTTTGTGCTCTGTGATCAAAAAGTAATATAGTTTTCCTTTCTAACGTTACCTTTTATGCTTATTACTTCAGTTAATGAGTCGAGTATCTACTCTACATTTTTGCTACTTTCTAATGGATACTTCAACTTTACTCTTATCATTATGAAGCGCCCCACCTCGATCATCTTGATTTATCCAAGGAAAGTTTAAGAAAAATGAAAATCATTGTCAATAAAAAAGACTGGCAAACACCAGTCTTTTAAAATTTATCAATGTTTACCGCGAACAGCTAGGCGAACTTTAAAACCAAAGATATCTTTGAAGACCCCACTCTTGTTCAAAAGCGCAAGATATAGTAAGGCAAAGCTCCCCCCAAAAACAGCGGCGTATAAAAAGGCCGTCACTTTATTTTGGGGAACGTAGACTAAACTGATCAATTCATTTACTAAGAGCGCGGCTAACGCGACTAAAACATTGATCACAATGATCAATTTGACATTTTTGAGTTGTCCTCTAACTAAATACTTATGTTTGATATGTCCATAAACACCTAATGAGATCAAAGTAAATGAAAGAGCCGTAGCTGTCAAAGCTCCATAAGCACCGAAAGTATACGTCAACGGAACTTGGAGAGCTAATTTCAAAACGATCCCTAGCGTCAAATAGCGCACTGCTAGTTTATGTTCGCCTAATGACTGGATCACAGTAAAAAGATCTGTAAAAACCGCCAAGGCAATACTTGTTACTAAGGCGTAAGCTAAGAGATGTGCCCCTAACTGACTAAATGGAAAGAAGACTCCATTTACTTCCCAAGCTAAAACAGCTAAAAGAAGCGAACTTGGCAGTAATGTCACTAACATCAATTCGATATTTTGCGCGATCGTTTGCCCGATCTGCTCTTTTTCTTTACGCTTGGCTAACGTTGCTAGAAGCGGTAAAGAAGACTCAGAGATCGCGATCGTCAAGGAGATCACGACCGTCGTGATCTTACTTGGGTTGGCTGAAAAATATGTGTACAGATCTTGAGCTTGCAAAGCATCTAAACCTGTCAGACCGACCATGATATCTTTAAAAGTCAACTGATCGATAAATTGATAGATCGTGATCGCTGAACCGATATAGATAAACGGTAGCGCTTCTTTGAAAATATCTTTGAAGATCCGCCCGATCGAAACATCGCGTGGCGGTAAGCTTTCATGATAAAGAGTTTTATAGTGTCCAAAACGTTTGCGCATGTAAGCTAAAAGATATATGTAACTTGCTAGCGCACCGATGAAAGTCGCAAACGTGCTATAATTTACAGCTTTGATATAATCACCATGACCTAAGATCATGATCCAGTAAGTCGCAACTAAAATAAAGAGGACACGTACTAATTGTTCCCATAGTTGTGAGACACCCATCGGTTGCATATCTGAATTTCCTTGATAAAAGCCACGGATCATGCTCATCGGTGGTAAGATCACAAGTGTTGGGACCATCACACGGATCGCAGTCGTAGCGACTTCTGTCGAAACAACGGCGCTTTGGCGTGCGATCAAAGGTGCAAAAAGATAAAGCAACAGGCCACATAGTGCCCCTGTAAAAAACATAAAGAGCAGACCATATTTAAAAACATGCAAACTATCTTTAAAGCGGTTTTGTCCGTTATATTCGGCAACTTGACGCGCGATCGCGGTCGGAAAACCAGCTACTCCTAAGGCGAGGAAAAGTGCATAAGGAGTATAAGCTGCATTGAAGATCGCTTGCGCTGCATTTTGATCGGCGGGACTGCCGATCATCATGAGCCATGGTATCAAATAAACGATCCCCAAGATCCGTGACAAAATACTCCCAAGCATCATCCAAAACGTTCCAGATAACAATTTGTTTTTCATTCTGTTTCTCGCTTTTCACATTTTGTTTAACCTAAATTGGCGATACAGTAGTTAATTATACACCGTTGTTGAAATTATAACAAAAAAGCCTCGTAGTCGCTACGAGGCCTAAATTAAGTTTTATTTAGTCAATAATTTAGCAGCTGCTTCATCAACGATGACTGTGACTTTAGGATGTTTTTGTAAAACACTTGCCGGCACGTCTGGCGTCACTTCACCTTCAAGCATTGCTTTGACAGCTTTTGCTTTATTTTCACCAAAAGCTTCTAATAAGATATGCTTAGCTTGCATGATCTCACCGATCCCCATCGAATAAGCATATTGTGGCACATCTGTTGGATCAGCAAAATAACGTGAATTCGCTTTGATCGTTGAATCTGTCAACTTGATCTTAGCTGTCGTTGAATCAAATGGCGTCCCTGGTTCATTAAAACCGATATGTCCGTTTTCGCCGATCCCTAACAATTGCAGATCGATCGGATGTGTTTCGATCACTTCATGATAACGTGCAGTTTCTTTTTTAGCATCGCTTTCCTTGCCGTTTGGTAAATACGAATGTTTGAATGGTTTATCTTTGAAGAGATGTTCTTGCATATAGTAGTGATAGCTTTGGGGATCATCTTTGGCAAGCCCGACATACTCGTCTAAATTGATCGAGATCGCATCACTAAAATCAAGGGAACTTTTGACTAATTCGGCATAAGTCGTTTCTGGGGTTCCACCAGTAGCTAAGCCAAAAACTTTGGCACCGCTCTCATATTCTTGTTTAAAGATCTCAGCTGCTTTTTTGCCACCAGCGACTTTATCTTTGACTACAATAACTTCCATCTTCACCCATCCCTTTATCATTTATTGGTATAGTCCAATTATAGAGCGCTTTTTAACAGAATGCAAGCAAAAAGGATCGGAGAGTCCCGATCCTTTACATTATTTTTATTCGACTGTTACGCTCTTAGCTAAGTTACGTGGCTTGTCGACATCGTAACCACGTTGGATACTTGTGTAATAAGCCAGTAATTGTGTTGGCACGACTGACACAAGTGGAGAAAGTAACGGGTCAACTTCTGGTAAGACGATCTGATCATTATCTGTTGCCAGATCACGACTAGCGATGAACAAGACATTAGCACCGCGCGCTAAGACCTCTTGTGCGTTACTTCTTGTATGGGCAGCTGTTTTTGGATCTGTGATGATCGCCACAACTGGTGTACCTTCTTCGATCAAGGCGATCGTTCCGTGTTTCAATTCACCTGAAGCAAACCCTTCTGTTTGGACATAAGAAACTTCTTTGAGTTTCAAAGCCGCTTCTTGTGCTAAAGCGTAGTCGACTCCGCGTCCGATGTAAAAGGCGTTTCGCGTTGTACTCAACATCTCTTTAGCGATCTGTTCGACATTATGCTTTTCATCAACTAATTCTTGCATCCCATTAGCAACTTTAGTCAATTCAGAAGCCACATCAAAGTCTTTGACTTTTTGGATCCCTTTGGCTTCGCCGTAAGCTTTGACTAAGATCGCTTCTAAGGCGATCTGAGCCGTATAAGCTTTTGTAGAAGCAACAGCGATCTCAGGCCCAGCATGTAATAAAAGCGTGTAGCTCGCTTCGCGCGAAAGCGTTGAGTTTGGCACGTTAGTGATCGTCAAACTTGGATAGCCCCATTCATTGACTTGAGTCAAAACTTGGCGACTATCAGCTGTTTCACCACTTTGAGTCAAGAAGATAAAGAATGGACGCTTCGATAAGAGCGGTGGATTATAAGCAAATTCAGAGGCCACATGAACTTCTGTTGGGATACCAGCTAATTTTTCAAAAAGCTCTTTGCCAACGAGCCCAGCATGATAACTTGTCCCAGCAGCTACGATATATAAACGATCAGCTTGACCTAAAGTATCGAGCAAGTCTTGATCGATCTTGACATTACCAGAAGCATCAAAATACTCTTGCACTAAAGTCCGCATCACACCTGGTTGTTCATCGATCTCTTTCAACATATAGTGTGGGTAAGCGCCTTTTTGAGCAGCAGCGGGATCAGTATCCACATGGAATGGTTTTCGTTTGATCTCATGATCTTTTTCATCTAAGATCTTGATCTGATCTGGTGTCACGATCACGACTTCACCGTCTGTCAATTCGATAAAATCATGCGTTTGTGTCAACATGGCAACTGCATCGGAACAAACAACGTTAAAACCTGCACCGACCCCGATCAAAAGTGGACTCTTATTTTTAGCAACAAAAAGCTTTTCTGGTTGTTCTTTGTCCATCATCAAAAAGGAATAAGAAGAACTTTCATCGACTAAACTTAAAACTTTTCGGAAAGCTGCTAAAGTATCGAGACCTTCATCAGAGAATTTTCCGACTAATTGAACGATGATCTCGGTGTCGGTATCACTTTTTAGCTCAACATCTTGTAAGTATGTTTCGCGTAATTGGGCAAAGTTACCGATCACACCGTTATGCACTAAAAAGAAACGCCCATTAGCTGAAACATGTGGATGGGCATTACGTACGCTTGGCACACCGTGTGTCGCCCAACGAGTATGTCCGATCCCAGTTGAGCCAACGACCTCATCCCCGACTAAAGCGCGTAAGTCTGCGATCCGTCCCTTTTCTTTAACTAAAAAACCATCACCGTGCTGATCATTGACATAGATCCCAGCTGAGTCATAGCCACGATATTCAAGTTGTTCTAAGCCGTCTAATAAAATATCTTTTGCATTGCTATTGCCTGTAACCCCAACAATACCACACATATCAAATACCTCACATTCTAAAAATTGGTATATACCTTATCGAATAACATCAAATAGTTAAAATCACTCTTATATCAAGTAACAAAACTAAATATAGCGCAACTAAATGACCCTGTCAACTAATAAAATTTCAAATTGGTATACCACTTTTTATTTCTTTTAAAAAGTGCTTTGCCAGCTGTGTTTGCAAAACTTCTTTCGTACCTGATGTAAATAAAGCTAAAGTTTGATCGCTCATGATGATCATACTACTGATCGATCCTAAAGTTTCCCGTTCACTGTCTGACATTTCTTTAGGACCTAGGATCAATAAAAAGCGCGTAACTGCGATCTTTGTTTGATCCATCGCTAACATCGGTAAGGGGCGCGTCAGATCAAAGATCATAAAATGGCACTGCGTGACTGCTGAACTGACAGTATGTAACAATGCCAACGAACTTTCTGGTAATCCGATCGGAGCTAATTTTTCACGCGCTAAAAGGGCTTGGGTAACTTGAGCACGGTCAGTTATGATCTCTCGTGAAACTTTAGCAACTGCTTGTGCGATCACAGTAGGCAAAGAATCTGTCGTGATCTCTAAGCGTTTGATCGTCAAACTACTGACCAGTTCTGAACAAAAAAAGGCTTTTTGCGCGATAAACGCTAATTTCTCAGGTAGATCTGTTGGTTCTTTAGCTGCTGCAGGACTCGCTTTACTCAAATATTCTTTTTGATATTGTGCTAAAAATTCTTTTAAGCGCTTTAATTCTGTAGCAGTCAAAAGTGGACTAACGATCTGATAATCTCTAGGAAATCCCGGAAGCATCAGCGTCGATAAAACGACATCATATTCTTTTAAGCTAAGTTCTGCTAATTCAAAAACTTTAGCGATCTTGATCTGTTTGATCTGTGGAAGTTCTTTTTTCAAACGCTGTTTTAAGATCGAAGACGTGCCGATCCCATTTTCACAGATCACTAAAACCGCTAAGCGTTCATTTTTCTTAGATGTCGTCAATTGACTTGCAAAATAGAGCAAGATCAATTGCAATTCAGTCTCAGTCAGCGTTTTATCAAAGAAGATCTCTTGCCACGCTTGTTTGATACTCAAAAAAAGTACCTGATGTTCTTTTTGTAGCCGTTCAAGCATCTCGATCTTAACGTCTGGTAGCCCGCTTTCTTCATTTTGGATCAAATTGACGATATGTGTTGCAAGTTTTTTAAAGAAAAGTGGATCGCGCGCAAAATCGTATTTGACTTTTTTTGAGACTAAAGCGATCAGATCTTTGACTTTGAGCGAAATGCTCAACTCAAATTCATTTTCATAATCAACAGTATGTTTTTTTTGGATAACTTGTTGCAATTTTTCTGCTAAATAATTCACTTCACCTTGGGGCAAAGTGCTCTTGAGTTCACATACTGCTAAAAAGCGATAAACTAAAGCTTGATAACGCAAAGCATCACTATCTGGTGCTTTCGTCACATAGTGCTTTTGTTGGCTTCGAAAGAGACACAAGGCAAAGTACAAGATCAAAGTGATCGTCTGTTGATCACTTGTGACTGACGTTTTTTCAAAGACGCTTTTTTTGAGGCCATTATGGCATGCGACTAGCAATTCTCGTGGCAAAAGCCGTAAAAAGATATCTGGCGTCTGCCATTGACCAGTCAAGTACTCAAAGAATTGGTAGTCATTGAGTTCATTTAATAAGATCTCGCATAAGATCTGGCGGCGGATCGTTTCTGTTGTTTGGAGCCAAACACCACTGCCCTTCTTTCGCTTTATCTCGACTGCAAAATCTGCTAACGCTTCTTCTAAAATATTTAGATCCCGCTTGATCGTATTTTCGCTGACATCTAGTTCTAAAGCTAGACCAACGATCTTTTGGGGCTCATCAGCTAAAAGTAATAATGCCGCTAACGCATTTTGGCGGCGCTTACTTTTTAACGGAAGGCTGACCTCAGTTTGGACTCCTAAGAGTTCTTGCAACTGCGTCAGACCTGACGCTGCACCTTTTAAGCGATAACGTCCTTGTTCATTTCTGATCTTGAGTCCTAAATGATCTAAATAAAGACTTAATTCATTAAATTCACGGTAGATCGTGCGCCGACTAGCTTTAGTTTGCTTTTTCAACTGATCGAGCGCAACTCCCTTGACCTCATTTTGGAAAAAGGCAGTTAAAATGACTTTTTGACGCTCACTTAATTTGACCATATCCCGTTCCTTTCTTAAGATCCAATAATTTTTATAGCTATAATAATTATACATTAAAAAGGCGGTATCCGTTATTTTGACGGCCCCGCCTCAGTTGAACATTACATTATTTATGCTGTAAATAACATGTAGCTAACTGTTCGATCAAGACATGATCTTTTTTTGGATCTAATCCAGTCGTCTCACTGATCACAGTTTTCAGCGGTCGGGTCGCTAAGAGAGACGCCAACTTTTGGCTTTCTTCATCTTTTGGGTCGTCGAAACGATAGATCAACGCGGTCGTCTCTAAAAGTGCTTGATAATTAAGCCCGCGGGCAAAACTCTCACGCAAGGGGCGAATAAAGCGCTCGTTATAACCCAATTTCCGGAGCGGTGTACGGCCAACGCGAACGATCTCATCAGAAAGATAAGGATTTTCAAAGCGGGCGATGATCTTTTGGTGGTAATCTTCAAGTTCTTTTGCACTAAAGTCCCATTTAGCAAGCAACAAGGCTCTAGTCTCACTTAAAACCGCACGCAAGCGTTGCAAAACTTTAGGATCTTTGATCGCATCTTTGATCGTCTGGTAGCCTAGATCAGCTCCAGTATAAGCAACTGTCGCATGTCCAGTATTGACCGAAAAAAGTTTACGCTCGATATAGGGTTCAAGATCTTTAGCATAATGAACTTCCGTCAATTTTAGCGCTGGAGCTTTGAGTTGACTTTCGTCTACGACCCACTCTTTGAAAGGCTCGACAGTGACTGACAAAGGATCTGTGTGGTCTTGTTTAGGTACGATCCGATCAACAGCAGCGTTTGGAAAACCTAGATATTCATCAGCATAAGCACGCTCAGGTCCATCTAAGTAACGATAGACTTCTTGTCTTAAAAATTGTGAGCCACCGATCATGTTCTCACAGGCGATCACATCTAACGGTCGCATCTTTTTAGCTTGTTTACGTTGCTTGATCCCAGAAGCGATCAAAGGAGCGATCTTTGGTAAGATCTTAGGTCCGATCGCAGTCGTCACTAGATCTGTTTCTACCAAAGCTGCGCTAACTTTTTCTGGTTCAAGCGCATTATTTATCCCTTTGACATTTGTGATCAGTTGCTCTTCTTTTTCTGGTCCAGCTAAGAAGATCTTATAGGCACCTTTCTCATTTAAAGCATCGATGATCTCTTCTGAAACATCAACAAATGTGATCGCAAAACCGTTTTTAGCCAAAACTTCTCCGATAAAGCCCCGTCCGATATTACCTGCTCCAAAATGTAATGCTTTTTTCATTCTTTTCCGACCTCTTTCAATAAATCTATGATCTCTTGTTCACTTTGTGCATCTGCTAATTTGGCTACGTTTGAAACATCACTACAAAAAAGTGCGATCTGAGAGAGCAACTCTAAATGCTCGTTATTTGAGCCTGCGATCCCAAAAACGACCGTCACTAGATTCTCTGTCGCTGCATCATTACTAAAGTCAACACCTAATGGAACTTGAACGACTGAGATCCCTGTTTTTTCGATATATTTTTTGCCAGCGTCAGTTCCGTGGGGGATCGCGATGAAATTGCCCATATATGTCGAAACATCATTATTTCTTGCGATCATCGAATCGATATACTCTTCTTTAACACAGCCAGCTTTGACGAGCAACTGTCCGGCTAAGCGGATCGCCTCAGTTTTGGTAGCGGGTGCTTGATCTAATAAGATCATATCTTTTGTTAATTCCATGTGCTTACACCTCTCAAAGTTTTTCAAGTAAAACGTCAAGATCTAAAAGATCTGAAACGACTAAAACTTGGACATTTGTATAACGAACTTCTAAATTCTTTTGTGCTTCTTTTGTCACGATCACTAAATGATGGTGATCATCTTTTAGATCAGCTAAACGCACTGCTTTGACTGGAATATTTTTACCTTGCTCATGCAATTTATCTTTCAGGAGACTGACTGCCATCGTCGAAGTCCCGCGATTTTGATCGTGTCGGATAAAATCGATCTCTTCTACTTGATCAAGTTCAAGCTCTGGTTTAGCTTTAGTTTCTGGTGAATTTGTTTCAGGTTCAAGGTAAGTGCTTGTTTTTAATTTGGCAATGATCTCATCGTATTTTGGACTGTTCAAAAAGTTTCCGACTTGGATATGCACTGCATGTGGTGTCTTTTGCGCCGCGCGTTCAGCTAATTCTTCTTGCGTTACGACAAGTAAGTTTGGTTCATCTTTTAAGCGACTGACTGCCGTGTTTGTCACTGAGATCTCATTTAAACCTGCTTTTTTGACTTTGTCGCGTAACAGCGAAGCTCCCATCGCAGACGAGCCCATTCCCGCATCACAAGCAAAGATGATCTTTTTGACGTTTGCATAATCTGTCAAATCAGTTGTCTCAGTAGCTTGGCCTTTTGACTCAGCTTTCATCTGCTTCATCTCACGTTGTTTTGCAGCAAATTCATCATCGCCTTCACTCTTGCGGTCAGCTTTTAAGATGATCGCAGCGATGATAAACGAAACGATAGCGGCCGAAGCGATCCCGGCTAAGACTCCTAAATAACTACCTTGGGCGGTCATCATCATGATCGCGATGATCGAGCCTGGCGAAGCAGCGGCTCTGAGCCCGGCGCCAAAGAGTTGGAAGGTAAACGTCCCAGTCACCCCACCAGCGATCACAGCTAAAAATAAAGCTGGCTTCATCAAAATATATGGGAAATAGATCTCATGGATCCCCCCGATAAATTGGATCACGACTGCCCCAGGAGCAGAAGCTTTGGCGTTGCCTTTACCAAAGAACATAAAGGCTAATAAGACCCCTAACCCTGGGCCGGGATTTGATTCAAGTAAAAATAATACTGATTTACCCGCACTAGCAACTTGTTGGACCCCTAAAGGCACTAAGATCCCATTACCGATCGCGTTGTTTAAGAACAGCACTTTGGCTGGTTCGATAAAAATATTTGCTAATGGTAACATATGGATCGAAATGATCCAGTCAACACCTTGGCTCATCAAGTGGCTTCCTGAACTAACGATCGGATTGACGATATACACGCCTAAGATCGCAAGCAACATTCCCATGATTCCACTTGAAAAATTGTTATAGATCATTTCAAAGCCTGAACGGATCTTTGCTTGAAAGAGTTCATCGAGCTTTTTGATACAATACCCTCCAAGTGGTCCCATGATCATTGCCCCTAAAAACATCGGAACATCTGAACCAACTACGACCCCCATCGTTGCGATCGCACCAACGATCGCACCGCGCTCTTCATCGACCATACGTCCACCAACATAACCGATCAGTAACGGGAGGAGATAATCTAACATCGGATCGATCAATTCAGCGATCTGTTTATTGGGGAACCAACCTTTCTCCATAAAGATCGCTGTGATCAAGCCCCACGCAATGATCGCAGCAATATTTGGCATCACCATCCCCGAAAGTGCCGTCCCGAGTTTTTGGATCTTTGCTTTGAGTGATGTTTTCTGCTTTCCTGTTTCCATTTCCGCGCCTCCTTATCTGTTTACAATTTAATTTTAAAATTTAAAGTATGCGCTTTCAATAATTGCTAGAGCACCTTATGACACACTAAACTGTGCCACCATGAAAAAAAAGATCGATCAGTTCGATCGATCCTTTGTTTGAATAAAATAGAGTTTGTGACTTCGTTTGAATTCGTATTCGGCTGCTTGTAAAAGTGCCTTACTAGCTTGAGCTGCCGTCGTAAAGACTTGTTCCTTTTTTTCAAAACCATTTTCACTGAAAAAATACTTGCCTTCGCGATAGCTCAATTCAAGCGCACGATCTTTTTTAAAAGTCAAAAATTTGATTGAAAAAGCATACGGACTTTTGACTTGCCGTTTCACGAGCTGCTTGAGTTGTTTTTTAGCGATCATTTGCACTACCAAGCTCACCTCTTTTGCCGTTTGCGTAAATATTTTTGAACTTCTTTGTCAAAAACACGTTTGATCAAGCTCGAGCTCAAGTAACAAAGCTCAACTTCTTTAGCAGTCACTAAAAATGCCACACGATAAGTTTGCTTAGCTAAATGGACTTTTTGCTCGTAGCATTTGACTTTTAAGTCTGTCTTGATCGGTTTGATCCGAAAAAATCATGTTCGAGATGTTCTTTAACTTGCTTTTTTAGCGTTTCAAGTTCAACTGCAGTCAGTTTTTCTTGAAGCTCTGGTGCTACTTGAAAGTGATATTTTTTCAAATGCATCCACCTACCTATCTATCTCAAATTATAGAACGTCTCCCGGTTTAGCTCAAAAAATAAAACAAAGAGGTAACTTCGTAGCTACCTCTTTACGCTTATTTTTGATAAACACAATGACCATCAAGATAAGTCGCTTCTAACTCAAGCGTCGGACTGACAACGATAAAATCAGCAGGGTGTCCTAAGGTCAAGCTTCCACAAACATCGGTAAGCCCGACACTTAGAGCTGGAACATAGCTTGCCATCAAAAATGCTTCGACAATACTTGCTTTACCCCACATGATCAAATTTTTGACGGCCGTAAAGAGTTCTAAAACACTCCCTGCTAAGCTGTGATCTGATTTTAAACGGACCATACCAGCAGAAACAGTCACTGGAAATTCACCTAAATGATAATCTCCCGGAGGCATCCCACCAGCGCGCATGCAATCAGTGATCAAAACGACTTTTTGTGGTCCCTTAGCTTTGATCAAGGCACCAACTGCGCCAGGATGAACGTGATGACCATCACAGATCAATTCAGCATATGTCGTTTGGGTCTCAAAAGCTGCGCCGACTAGCCCAGGCGCCCGGTGTGCTAACCCACTCATCCCGTTATACGTATGGGTAAAGATGCTTGCCCCTGCATCAACTGCGGCTAGTCCTTGTTCATAACTAGCGGCACTATGCCCTAAGCAAACACGACACCCAGTTTGGACTACGCCTTGGATAAACTCAAGCGCCCCTTTTCTTTCTGGCGCTAAAGCGATCTTCTTGATCGCTCCATGAGCTAAAGTCTGCAGTTCAGTAAATTCAGCTAGCGACGGAGCACGCATATAACTTGGGTCTTGGGCTCCTTTATGTTCCGTGGTAAAATACGGGCCTTCAAAATAGATACCTTGGATCTTTGCACCAGGAAGTTTTTCTTTTTCCTGAGCGATCAAACGGCAGACTTGCGCTAGCTTTTCTTTTGGCGCTGTCAAAGTCGTTGGTAAATATGAAGTGACACCACAAGCTAAGAGTCCTTGACCGATCTTTGCCAAGCCTTCTTTGCTAGCATCCATCACGTCATGACCTAAATAGCCATGTAGATGCGTCTCAACAAGACCTGGGGCAACAAAGGCTTCACCTAGATCTTTGATCTTAGCATCTGCTGGTAGCTCGGCGAAAGTGAGATGACGTCCAAATTTACCAGCAGCGATCTCTAAATAGCCCCCTTCTTGTAGACCACTTGGTAATAAAAATGCTTTGGCTTTGAGATAATAATGTCTCATTTGCTCTTTTTTAGCGATATTCATGTAATAAGACCCCTTTGACGACGCGATTGACTGTACCACTTGGGGAAGGAGTATCAGGTGTGTTGCCGATCTTGACCGCAGTCAACAACGCTAACGCTTGCGCCACTAAAATATCAGGTAAAGCAAGATAGACTTCTGGTAAAAGCAAGTCTTGTTCGCCATAAACGATGCTTTGCCCACTAAATTTATTTGCTTCTTGACCTAAAGCAACAACAGCTAAAGCGATCTGATCGGCTTTGATCTCTTCTAATATATCAAGATCATATTTTTGCGTATACGGATCATTGGCGATAAAGCCACAGACAAGTGTTTTAGGAGCGACAAAAGACTTTGGCCCATGGCGAAAGCCCATTGAAGAATCAAAAACTGTAGCGATCTGGCCGTGCGTCAGTTCTAAGATCTTCAACTGAGCTTCGCGACTCAATCCGCGTAAACTACCTGAACCTAAGTAAACGATCCGCGTAAAATCAAGGTCAACTAAAGCTTGGAGCTCTGCTTCTTTTGTTAAGATCATTTGCCCAAGTTTGACCGCCGTTTGGACAAACTGTGCTTTTTGATCTGCACTTGTTTGATCAAAAAACAGCGCCCCCGCTAAAAGCATGCATGTAAAAGAACCCGTCATCGCAAAACCTTGATCGTTAGAAGCACTCGGCATCAAAACGACTAAACTCTGCTTATCTGCTTGACCTGCTTTGGCCAGATCACCTTGGGGCGCACAAGTAATGATCAAGTTGCGCAGATCTTTAACGATCTTTTGTGCAAGCTCGATCGTAGCTTTACTCTCAGGGCTATTGCCACTACGTGCAAAGGACACTAGAAGCGTCGGTTCATCTGCAAGTAAATGATCTTCAGGCGCCGAGACGATATCCGTCGTACCAAAGCTCAAAAATTCCAGCCGTTCGGTGGCACCTATGCGTGTCAAATATGGTACGAGCGTATCACCGACATATTGTGACGTACCAGCTCCAGTAAAGATCACCCGGACTTTTTTAGCTGTGCTTTGCAATAGTTCAGTCACCATCTGCTCAAAAGCTGGGGCTGCTTTTTGCCACAAAGTATACGTTTCTTCCCATAAGATCGGCTGTTGTTTGATCTCTTTCGTCGTGATCGCAGCTCCAAGTTTTTCTAATTCTGCTTCACTTTTAAAAAACATAGGCTCACCCCTTATTCATTCGTATGGAGCAGATCTTTTAGCGCCAGGTTGACATCAACGATCCCAGCTGTCGCTTCTTTTTTAAGATCACAAGTTTCACCTAACATCGAAGCATTGAGATAGCCAATGATCATCGCCATATTCATCCCAGCATATAAATGATACGGCTTACCGGCCATGATCTCTTTGGCAACGACATTACACGGTGTGCCTCCATAAAGATCAGCAAGGACGATAAAATCATCGAGCTTTTTTATAACGCTTTCAAATTTTTGTAAAAATTCAGCTTGGCCTTCATTAGGTAATAAAGCTACCGTATGGATATCTGGTTGAGGACCCATGATCATCTCGATACTTTTCTTCAATTCTACACAAAGCTCGCCATGACTGACTAAGACTAGTGGTCGCATATCTATTCTTCCCTTCTGTAATTATTTACCGATCACGCCTAAAGCAGATAACGCGATCGAAACAAGTAAAACGATAAAGATCGCTCTTGTTGACGTCATATTTTTCTTACCTAGCATCCAATAGATCGCAAGCACGATCAAAGCTGGTAAAAGCCTTGGCAATAACATATCTAAGTTATTTTGAAAATCTATCGATACTTTTCCGATCATCGGTGCGATCGTCAATTTGACATTGATCATCGTTGCTATAAGCGCTCCGACCATGAAGACCCCTAGTTGCGTGGCAGCTTCAGTCAAAGCTGTCAACCGGTGTTGCATCGTTGTCACTAAAGCTGTTCCTTCGCGGTAAGCAAATTTTAATTGTTTCCAACGAAAGACCATGATAAAGATATTAGCTGCGACCCAGATGAAAACGCCGACTGGGTTACCTTCTTGCGCCATATTCGCTGCGATCGCACCAAAGATCGCCGGGATCAAAGCCCCAAAGATCGCATCCCCGATCGCTGCAAATGGTCCCATGAGCCCTGTTTTTAGCCCGTTGACAGTTTCAGCTGATTTTACCCCTTCTTCTTCTTCTAAAGCTAAGTCGATCCCAGTTACGATCGTATTAAAGAAGTTCGACGTATTGAAAAATTGGGTATGGAGCTTCATCATCTGTTTTAGCTCTGGGGTGCCATCGCCGTATAATTTTCGCAACTGCGGTAAGATCGTATAAAGATACCCCGAAGCTTGCATACGTTCGTAGTTCCAGCCAAGTTGGAAACCAAAGAGACTTCGGCGATTGATCTGCTTGAAGTCGGCTTCAGTCAACTTATAACCTGTCGTTTTTGGTTTATTAGAGTTCGTCATCTTCGATCTCCCCCTCACCTTCATTATTATCTTGTGTCTGCGCTACTTGCTCGTTTGTCTTCTTTGGAGCATTATTATTGTTATTTTTATACGAGATCGTTGCTAGACCAAGTCCGATCAAAGCAACGGCTAACATCGGCAAGCTATTAAAGTTACCTGTAAAGGTCTTGTCGAGCCCAGAAACGCTTGTCCCTAGCAGTTGGATATTGCCAAAAAGCGTGGTTAGAAGGGCTGTGATCACAAAACCTAAGATCAAATAGGCAAATTGCTTTTTGACTGGCAAGTACCGTAATAAGATCGCAAACCCAACGGCTGGAAGCACTGCACCAGCAACTGAAAGACCATCACCTAACCATTTAAGATCTGTATTCAAATAATTTACGACTCGGGTCACAAGCCCGCCACCAAAGGCTAAAGCTAAAAAGACTGGGATCATTCTTGAGAGCGACCACGAAACAGCCCCCAGCAAGAAATGGCGTTCGATCTTTTTATATTCGAAATTCTCGATATCTTTATCGATCCGATGGACAAAATACGTATTCGCAAACCGCCCTAACACGTCTGTCTGGATCATCAAAGCCGCCACCGGTACAGCTAAAGCGGCGATCGCTTGCTTTGGTTCCATCCCGATCGCGACTGAAAAGGCAGTCGCTAACACAGTTCCCGAGTTCGCATCGATCCGGGAAGCGCCTCCAAAAGTTCCGACTCCTAAGATCGTAAGCTGCATTCCCCCACCGATGATCAGACCTGTTTTAAGATCCCCCATGATAAGTCCTGAAATAAAACCGGCAAAAACTGCCGAACCAGCCGACGAGTTGATCTGTAACTCATCTAAGATCTGGTAGCCAGCATATAAAGTCAAAAGTAAGATCTGCCACCATGCGATCGTCATGTTACTCACCTTCCTTTTCTTTCAACATCGCCATAAAGTTTTTAGCATCATCAGCTGGGACCATTTGGGCGATCAAACGGACCCCTTTTTCATCTAAGCGCTTGAAGTCTTCGACATCATGGTCATCAACATTGATCGAACGCGTGATCTGACGCGTTGTTTCATTTTGAGACATGTTCCCAACGTTGATCTCTTCGATCAAAACGCCTTCTTCAACGAGTTTCAAGAGGTAATGTGGCTTTTTAGCTACGATCAAGAGCCTTTGAGAATCATAGCGTCCTGCTAAAATATTTTGGGCAGCTTTAGCGTATGGCAAAACACTGAGCTTGACTCCAGCAGGAGTCGCTAATTTGAGTCCACTTTTTTCGATCGCGCTTTGCGCGACTTGATCATCTACGACCATGATCCGCGTGATATTTAATTTAGTGGTCCAAAGATTTGCTACTTGGCCGTGGATCAAACGACCATCGATCCGTACTGCGATAATACTCATTTCGCTTCCTCCTTAACTTTTTTACAAACTGGTCTTTCTCTAACTGCGATCGTTTCTTGATAACGTCCTTCAGTCTCAAAAACGACGAGCTCATTTTCTCCAAGGTGGAGAAATTCAGCGGGTAGATATAGTGAATGCTGGGGCCCGATCTCCCAAAAACGTCCTAGATTATGCCCATTTACTAAAACGATCCCTTTACCAAAACCACGTAGATCTAAATGACAAGCGCCTGTTTTTTCTAACTGACATGTATAGCGATAAAAACTCGGCGTGCCTGGTAGATAAGGACGCGTATAGTCGAGCTTTGGACTTTCACTTAGATCAAAAGCAAGTTGCTCCCAACCAGAGACAAAGTGCAGATCGACCATCAAGCCTGTCTTTAAGCCTTTTTTCTGAGTCGAAGCTAAAAGCTTACTGCCGTAATTGACACGTCCCATATTTTCAACTAAGACCGACAGCTTTACTTCTGGTTTTAGTAGGGGCGCATAGATATCTGCTCCGATCTCTTCTTGATACTGCGTTTTGATGTGTTCGTCATCGATAAAAAAGTGCACCCGATCGCGTGCATCGATGATCCGAAAACGTTCATCTTTTAGTGTATCGCGTTTGATCTGTGTGCGATATAAAGCATAACCATACCCCGTCCCAAGTTCTTCTAAAGACTTTGGATATTTACTTTGCGTGCTTTTACCTAACTGATCATAACTTGTCAAAAGGCTCGTCTTTTGTACTAACGTAAATGTCTTTTCAGTTAGTTTTTGACTGCTTTTCGGCATTTGCTGTTTGAGCTCGGGATAGAGAGCAGCCAACCGCTTTTGCAATTCAAAGTAAGCTGGCGTAGGATCACCTTGCTCATTTAATAGAGCGCCGTAGTCATATGACGTGATCTGGGGCGTATCGTGTTCATGTCGGGCTGAACAGCCATTCATAAAGCCAAAATTAGTGCCCCCATGAAACATGTAGAGGTTGATCCCATCACTTTGCGTAATGACTTGTAAGATCGTTTCAACTAATTCAGCTTGCTTACGAACAACTGGTTCTTGCCCCCATTTATCAAACCAACCATCCCAAAATTCCATGCAGACAAGCGGTTGTTTCTTGCCATTTTCACGCTGAAATGCGCGTAAAGCCGCTAAGTTTTCAGACACATGTGAACCAAAGTTTCCTGTGGAAAGCACATCTTCTGCTAATAAACTTCCTGCGCGAAGCGTTGCTTGCCAGGCCCCATCAGCGGTAAAGAGTGGCACGTTTGCACCATATTTTTCCATCAAACGCTTGATCTGTTTCAAGTAATTTTTATCTTCACCAAAAGAACCATATTCATTTTCAAGTTGCATCATGATGATCGGACCACCATGAGTCACTTGGAGTGGCGTCAAAACTTGAAATAAGTGTTGATAGTACCGCTCAACATAATTGAGATAGGTTGGATCATCACTGCGTAGCCGAACATTTTTTGTCAGTAACCAAGCTGGAAAGCCTCCAAATTCCCATTCGGCACAAATATAAGGAGAGGGGCGTACGATCACATATAGACCTAATTTTTGGGCTAAGCAGACAAAGTCTTTTACGGCGCCAAAATCAAAGACACCTTCGCTTTTTTCATGCACGTTCCAAGGAATATACGTTTCGACCGTATTAAAACCTAAAGCTTTAAGATTGTATAAAGAACGTTTCCAAGTTTCTCTTGGAATTCTAAAATAATGGATCGCCCCTGATAAAAGTTTAAATTTTCTATCGTTAAGGTAAAACCCGTCTGCTTGTACTCTGAACTTATCCATTTCTTTTCCTCAGATCTACTCAACATAACAGCAACTTAAAATTTTTAAATGCATTTATTCAAAAGGTATATACCCGTAAAGATAGTTCACAAAATGTATGCGCTATCATTTACACTTATATTTTAGCGTATCCTTTTTTTCTTTAAAACTCTTTTACTCTGCTTTTCATTATCAATTTCAAGACCATTTGCAGTATAATGTGCATACAAATATTATTATGTATGCGTTTTTACAATGTACAATCTTTGTGAGGTGAGTCTGATGTCGAACCGTCCCAAATATGCTATGATCGCTGATCAATTGATCCAGTTGATCTTAAATAAAGAAAAAACAACAAACGAACGCTTCTTTACTGAAAAAGAATTAGCTTTAAAATTTGCAGTCAGTCGCTCAACGATCCGTGCCGCTTTAAGCGAACTCGAAGATCTTAAATTTATCGCCAAAGAAAAAAATGTTGGTTACTATGTATCTTACGAACCAGCCACATATGACTTTGCTCATTTTTATAGCTTTAGTCGGTCTGGTCAAGAGCAAAATTTAGCGCCTGCAACTGAGATCATTCTTTTTACAAAAACGATCCCCAACTACTATGTCGCCCACATGCTCCAACTCGATAAAAACGAAACAGTTTATCGCTTGGAAAGGTTGCGGCTTTTGCAAGGACGCCCTGTCCTCTTTGAAAAAACATTTTTACCAGCCCGACTTTTCCCAGCCCTTAAACGGCATCAACTCGCCAAAAATTCGCTGTACGAACTTTTGGCACAAAAATACGGACTTCAAGTCAAACACGGGACCGAAGAATTTTTTGCAAGTACGATCACTGAACGAGAAGCCACTTTGCTTTCACTTCGTCCTAACGCTTCTTGTCTTAAGATCTTACGCACGGCCTTTGACCAACATGAACGGCCGATCGAATTTACGATCACAACGGCTCCTTCCCACTATTTTTCTTACAAAGTTCCGCTTGATCCAGATAAATAAAACAAAAACGAACAACATCGAACTAAAAAGTTGACTAATATGTTCGTTAATGTTAATTTAAACTCGTAAAAACAAATTCAAACATTGAACGGAAGGTGTGGCGCAAATGGAAACAAAGCTCAACAAGTTAAGTCGTTTAGCCAATGCTGACGGCGTGATCGCAGCTTTAGCGATCGATCAACGTGGCTCGTTACAAAAGATGTTAGCCAAAGCAGCTGACAAGCCCCTTAGCCCGAATGCTCTCAGTCATTTCAAAGAGATCATTTCTCAAGAAATGACAGCGTATTCATCAGCGATCTTACTTGATCCCGAATACGGTCTGCCGGCAGCTTTTGCCCGCTCTAACGACTGCGGGCTTTTATTAGCCTATGAAAAAACTGGCTATGATACGACTGCACCTGGACGGATGCCAGACTTACTCTCGACCTGGTCTGTCAAACGCTTAAAAGAAACGGGGGCCGATGCTGTTAAATTCATGCTTTATTACGATACAGATGAATCTTTTTTGATCAACAGCAAAAAGCAAGCTTTTGTTGAACGGATCGGAAGCGAATGCGTCGCTGAAGGGTTGCCATTTTTCCTTGAGCTGATGTCTTATGATGCCCACATCAACGATACAAAAAGTGAAGCTTATGCGCGGATCAAACCGCATAAAGTCAACGCGATGATGGCTGAATTTTCTAAGCCACAATATAACGTCGATGTCTTGAAAGTTGAAGTTCCCGTTGAGATGCGCTTTGTGAGTGGGATGTCAACTGAAGCGCCACTTTATTCTAAAGCAGAAGCAATGCGCTACTTTAAAGAGCAAGTTTTAGCTGCAAACGGCGTCCCGTTTATCTTCTTGAGCGCTGGGGTCTCGGCCGAGATGTTCCAAGAAACGCTTTATTTTGCGCATGACGCCGGCTCGACTTTCAACGGTGTTTTATGTGGGCGTGCCACTTGGAAAGATAGCATCAAACCTTTTGCCAGCGCAGGCAGTGAAGCTGCACGTACTTGGTGTCGGACCGTGGGGCGTCAAAATATCGAACGTTTGAACCAAGTTTTAAAAGAGACCGCCACGCCACTTCCAGCATTGACTGGTCTTAAAAATCAATAATATTTCTAAAAAAAGATCAAGCCATTTGAAAATAGTAACTTGATCTTTTTTCTCAAATTTTTAAGTCAACTAGACGCTAGGTCCTATCTGCACTATAATGGAACAGAACTTTTACTTTGAAAGGAAACTATTTTATGTCAGAGAAAAAAGGCTCGCGTCCAGTTGAAACTCCATTTGATGAGGCAAGTTTAAAAGAAAAATTAACGACTTCGCTCCACGATCATTTAGATGTCTTCAACGATGCTGTCATCGCGATCATCATTACGATCATCGTCTTAGAGATCCCAGTTCCTAAAGATTCATTAGCTTCTTATTTTGATTTTTTACGCGATATCGCGAACTTTTTAGCAAGCTTTGTGATCGTTGCTAATTTTTGGTATGACGGGCATAAAGTTTTCAATACGTTTGAAAAAGCGACTAAATCAGTGATGATCGCTAATTTCTTTTACTTAGCGATGCTTTCTTTGATCCCTGTGATGACTAAATGGGTGATCCATTCGTCAAGTAAATTGGCACTCTTTAACTACGGGATCGTCTATCTTCTGATCGAAATGTCACTCTTTTTCATCTTTATTGCGGGAAATTTTGACTCGATCAAGCAAGCTGGTTTTCAACACAGTATTGCAGGCATGACGCTAACCCGTTTTGGTTTGATCTTATTACCACTGACTTTGATCATTATGTTTTTACCTAAATTAACGTTAGTACTTTATTTGATCTTACCGCTAGTCTCATTACTCGTTCCCGAACAAAAAAGACGGCGTCCACGACGTGAAAATAAAAAAGAACACTAAAAAAGGGATGGTTTGACATCCCTTTTTTAGTGTCTCAGCGGTAACGTAATGGTAAAGGTCGTCTTCTTACCTAAGGTTGAAGTAACTTTCACTTGTCCCTGGTGTTTAAGAACAATATCTTTGACTAACGCCAAACCAAGTCCCACACCATTATTTTGCGCTTTGCTACGGGCTTGATCACTTTGATAAAATTTATCCCAGATCTTATCGAGCTCAGTTTCCTTGATCCCACGCCCATCATCTGTGACTGTCAAAATAACATTTTGTGCCTGCTTTTTCAAAGTGACTGAGATCTCTTTTTGTGCAAATTTGCAGGCATTGCTCAAAAGATTTGCCACTAAGCGCTGACAAAGTAATTCATTGCCGTAATACAACACTTCTGGCTCTAGCTCTTGTTTAAGGATAAGGCCTTTTTTCATTAAGATCTTTTGCTGATCTGCTAGTTGTTGTGCAAGCATCTCACTAAGATCAAATGTCGCACACGGGATCGGCTGCCCAGCTTCTAAGCGTGTCAATTCAAGTAATTGTTCTAACAACTCTTTCATGTTTTTAGCTTGCCGGTTGATCGTTTGCGCTGAATCCTTGGCTTCGTCTAACTGAGTTGCATAATCTTTGGCATATTCACTTTCGGCTAAGATCACGGCGATCGGCGTCCGTAATTCATGGGAAACGTCATGGTTGAACTGCTTTTCTCTTTCAAAAGAACGCTCGATCGAAGCTAACATCTTGTTGAACGTTTGGGCTAAACGGCTAAGTTCATTTTCTTTTTGAGTTACTGGGATCCGTTTCGTATAGTCATGGCTCTTAGTGATCGCTAAAGCTGTTTGCGACATCTGCTCGACTGGAATAAAAGCCCGTTTTAAGATCCGATAACCTCCAAACACGACCGCAACTACTAAAAGGGGCGCTGCTAAAGCTAAACTCCCTAAAAAAAAGAGCATCTCATGATCGAGTTTAGGGCGTAAACGGATCGCGCGAAGCCAGTCAGAAGAATCTTTGACGCAGACATCAAAGTATTGGTAAGTGACGCCTTTGACTGTTACTTGTTTGACGTTCTCTTGACTAAAAGGTAAGTTTTGCTTGAAATTTCTTGGAAAACTACTGCGCAGGACCGTGCCATCTTTTGCATAGAGCGCATAATAGATCCCATCATCAAAACTTTCGTATTCTTTGATATCTTGCGCTAATTCAAGCGTATCTTCTTGGAGTTTAGCTTGGCCTTTCGCATCAGCGAGATTCGTGGCAACTAGATACGCACCGCCGACTAACAAACTCAATAAAATAAGGATAAACGCGCTGTACCATAGCGTTACCTTGAACACGATACTATTTTTCTTCCGGAATGACATAACCTAGACCTCTTTTAGTTTTGATCAATGTCGCCTCACCTGTCTTCTTTCGAATATTTTTGATGAGCACATCGATGATATTGGATTCTCCTTCATAGGCAAAGTCCCAGACGTGCTCGCGGATCTGCTCACGCGTCAAAACTTGCCCGCGATGGCGCGCTAAATATTCTAAAACCTCATATTCACGGGCCGTCAAAGGGATCACTTCTTTACCTTTTGTTACTTGTTTTTGTGCGATACTCAACGTGATGTCGCCTAGTTTGAGCGTGTCATTCAAAACTTTGCGTTCTTTACGGCGGAGTAAGGCACGTAAGCGGGCAAGTAACTCGCCAAATTCAAACGGTTTGACTAAATAATCATCAGCCCCTAGATCAAGACCTTTGATCCGATCTTCTAGTGCATCTTTAGCCGTTAACATCAAAACGGCAACTTCATTTCCCGTTGCGCGCAAGCGTGTGATGAATTCAAAACCATCCATCTTTGGCATCATCACGTCTAAGATGATCACATCATAGTCAAAATTAGTACTATATGCTAAAGCTTCTTTTCCATCAAAAGCTGGATCAACGCTGTAATTTTGCGTCTTTAAAAGTTTTTGTAAGCTACGATTCAAATCTTTGTCGTCTTCAACTAGTAAGATCTTCATCACTTTCACCCCACTTTCTTCAATTTTAGCCTAAACTACAAAAATTTTTTTGTAAAATAAAAGCTCTATTCATCTAGCATTCATTTTTCCTTTTTATACTAAAGACAAGAAATCAGGAAAGAAGGAAAAAACATGAAAATTCAAACAAAAAAACGTCCACTTATCGCAGCTTTAGGCGGTTTAGCTTTACTCACAGCTAGCTTGATCCCAGCTGGGACAGCTTTAGCAGATACACCTAAAAATTTAAATGCTAAACTCGATTTTGATAAAGCTCAAGAGATCGTGTTGAAAGAAGCCAAACAAGGAAAACTTGTCAACTTAGAGCTTGAAGGTAAAAAGAACAAAGTTTACTATGAAGCAACTGTTTTAGACGGTGAAACTGAAAAAGAATACAAGATCGACGGTAATAACGGTAAAGTTTTAAAAACAAGCTCAGAAAATATCGCTGACGAGGCTGAAGATGTCAAATTGAGCAAAGCTACCCCTAAACTTTCTTTTGATGATGCTCAAAAGAAAGCCCAAGAAAAATACCCTAACGCTAAACTTTACGAAGTTGAACTTGATCTAAATGATAACGATCAACTCATCTACAAGATCAAGCTCGTCGAAAACAATAAAAAGATCAAATTAAAGTTAGATGCCGATAACGGTAAGATCCTCAGCGAAAAAACAAGATAGTCAAAAAGGACGCAACGAGGCGTCCTTTTTTGTTATTCATCTTCACGATTATCAACTAACATCGCTTCTGCTAATAAAACTTCTTGATAGAGTTTAGCCGCATGTGTATCTTCGATCCGTCCTTTTTCGACTGCCTGTTGCAAATATTCCCTTTCAACCGCAAAACAGCGGGTAAAAACGCGATAGCGGAAGTTATGATAAAAATCATTTTGGATCTCAGGAAGTCGTAAAACACGGGCAAAACGGCGGTTGAACTCGCTCATCGAAGTTGCTTTAGCTTGGTCACGCAAATACGTACTGATAACTTTTTTAGCCGGCTTAGGTAAGTGCATCTGTTCAACTTCAGCAAGCGCTGCTTCGACCATCTCAGTTCTGATCTGGCTTAAACACTGCAAGATCTCAGCATCACTTCTTTTCTTAGGTAAGATAAACCGAAAAACGACCGTTGGCACTAACATACTCAAGATGATCAAGATAAATTCGGCCATCAAGATCAAACTAAAATCTTTGTCAGAAACACCTAATTCCAGTAAAGAAAAAACAAGGGCTAAAGTGACTGCCCCATGCACACCACCTAAGGCAAAAACAAGCGCATTTTGCTTTGTCTCTCGCATTTTATAGCGCGCGTAAAAGTAACGCACGAGTAAAGCTATCACATATAGTAAGATCCCACTGATCCCCCAGATCGCAATATTTTGTAAACTAAAATACTCGCGAAAGACCCGCACAGCTAAGATCCCTAAGATCACAAAAACACTACTATTCAAAAGATTATTCATAATATCGGTCGTATTGCGCGTGATAAAAGACAAACGTGCATCGACAAAAAGTGAGACACGGGCTTCACTATTGTGCATGATCCCGGCTACAACGACAGCTAAGATCCCTGAAACATGTAATTCTTCAGCCACAAGATAAATGATATACGGTGTTAAGATATACAACATGATCTGAACAGTCAAACTATCGACTAGCGTGCGTAAAAGGCGTTGCCGAAAGAGCATCACGACCGTACAGCAAGCGATCCCGACTGCGATCCCACCTAAAGCAGAGCTCAAAAAATCAACGAATGTCTTTTGATAATTAAACTGTCCATTAACGAGCCATAAAGCAGTTGCTTGTAATAAGATCAGGCCTGAAGCATCGTTAAAAAGTGATTCTAAGCGCAAATATTCGCTGGCCTTTTTAGGCATTTTCAACCCCATTGAGACCGAAGAAGTTGCCGTCGCATCAGTCGGAGTACTGATCGCAGCCATCACAAAGGCTAACGGCAAACTGACGCCGATCGCTAAATGAAGCGCGACTCCAGCTACGATCGTACTCAATAAGACCATCACGACGGTGATCCCCATGATCTGTCGCAACTTATTCCTTAGATTTCCAAACGGCGTCGCAAAGCCTTCAAAAAATAGCAATGGCGCAATGATCGTTAACATAAAAACTTCAGAGTGAAAGGTTTCGACCTTTTGATCGATAAACGGAATAAGCCCACAGATGATCCCGACAAAAGTACTCACGTAATTGACTGAGATCCGCGGAAAGAGCCGCGAGATCACTAAACTAAAGACCGATACTAGTAATAACACAAATGCTGATACTAACATCGTCTACCCCCTTTTTAGTTTTGTACTACTTATTATTATAACCTAGGTTATTTTGGGCCGTAAATAAACAAAAAAATAGCACGAACATCGTTTCATGCTCGTTGCTATATAAAAGTTTACTTCAATGTTTTGATCCAAGCTGCCAATTCTGTTGCTGTCGCATTATTAACACGCTTAGCTGGTCCAAATTTTTCTTGAGAAAAGAGCTGTTTTAATTCTGCTAGTCCCTTTTCTGGTGTCGAAGAACCTGAAGTCGTAAATAATACGACGCGTTTTCCAGTTAGGTCCAAGCTCTCTAAAAACGTCTCGATCAAGCGCGGTGGAAGCCCCCACCATGTCGGATAACCTAAAAATAACGTTTCAAATTCAGGTAGTTCTAACGGGACAAATTCAGGACGACTTGTTTCATCCTCTTGTTCTTGATTTGCACGACTTGTTGCATTTTGCCAAGTTAGATCAGCTTGAGTATAAGGGAGCTTTGCCTGTAAGCGCCAAGCCTTTGTCTTGAGGATCTGAGCTAAAACTTCTGCTTTTTTAGCGGTCGTATCGGTACACGAAAAATAAACGACTATTGCTTTTTCCATTCTGATCACCTCATTGTTTAACTATCTTTATCATCGCACTTTTTGATCAAAACTTAAAATGCTTATTTTTCATGTTAAATGATCCACTTTAGTTATGGTAAAGTCAGTAATTGTTTTGGGTCTTTTAAGGCAAAAGTCGGACTCAAAGCTGTAACGGCTTTCGGATCGTGCGCGCCCCATAGCGCTCCGGCTGTTTTGACTTGAGCGTTTTGCCCCATCTCGATATCATAGATCGCATCCCCGATCATCACACTTTGTGTTTTTGTTAAAGTATGGCGCTTAACTAAGAGCTCGATCCCATCTGGCGCTGGCTTATAATTTTTCACATTATCTGAACCAACTAGGTCAGTGATATACTTAGCGATCCCTAAAAATTCTAGATTGCGGGCTAACGCTTCGGAATGCTTACTAGAAACGACAAATAATTGCTTCTTAGCAGAAACAAGTTGAGCCAAGACGTCTTTTACCCCAGGAAAAAGCGTGACGTATTCATTTTCGTTAGCTTGATAGTGCGCCCTAAATCTTTCAAATAACTCATTTAAATCTGCTTTTGGCAGATCTTTTGCCCCTAAAAGGACAAAGGAGCTTTCGATCGGGATCCCCATATAGCCTAAGATCGCTTCTTTTTCCGGTGCCGCTAACCCGAGATCTAAGAAAGCTTTTTTTGTAGCAACAACAGCTGTCTTGCCTGAGTCAGCTAAAGTTCCATCAAAATCAAATAAATAATTTTCCATCTTTCTTCCTCCTATTTCTCATCGCCTCTAAGCTGGGGCATCCCTTGGATCGTAGGCCGCTTTTTAACATGATCGAGCATATAGCGTTCGATCAACTCAACGATCTGATCATTTTGCGGTAGGGCAGAATGTTGCGCATCTTCACCTGAGACCGTGATCGTCGTAAATTGCTTGACTTGCCCTTGATAAATATAACGCCCTGCCAAGACACTGCCAACTGGAACTAGCCCATCAGCGTTATACGTTTGGGAACCTGCCACCGAATACATCACGAGCTCAGTCGGCAATTTTTTACGATCTTTGATGAAATCAGTCAACATTTGCGCCTTGTGTTGCATCGAACCTTCGTTGAAATTATACGGTGTTCCGATCGTCATCAAACGCTTGAGCGTGACTTGTTGGGCATATTCGGGATAATATTTTTCTAAAAATGCCGTATAGATCAAGCCACCATTTGAATGCCCGATCGCTTTAAAGTTATTAAAGTTATACTGTTCGTTCAGATCTTCAAAAGCTAAAGCAAAACGGCGCGCTTGCTGTTTGATATTGTCATAGCCATCATGATTATTCTCAAAACCGACCACGATGATCGGTTCGTTATCCCCCGGACGGATCGAACCTGAATAGTGGATCTGATCATCATTTGTCACGCGGACTTTAAGCAGACTGTGTTTTTCATTTGCGTTTTGATTTAGCTTTTTAACGAGACGATCAAACCGATTTTCAGTCGCTGAACTGCCTGGGATCATGATCACAGGTGAAACTTTGGAGCGGTGCCAGCGAGTCAATTCAGCGACATTTTGGCGGGACCAATTTAGCGAACAAACTAAAAGGATCACACTTAAGAGAACACCTAACAAACTGAACCAGAACTTTTTTTGCTTAAACATCGTATTCACCTGCCCTTTGTTTGATCTTTTCAGCTAATTTAACAAATGGCAAGTAGAGCAAAACATCTAAGATCAACAGCAAGATCCCTAAGCCTAACGCTAAAAAATTCCCATTTGTGCCGATAAAAGCGATCAAAGGTCCTGGCGTACCGGCAGGAACGGGATAGGCGGCCGTTGGGATCCAATCAAGTGCGATAAACGCACCGGCGATCAGCATATTGACTAGGGGCGCCAGGATAAACGGAATAAACAAAAGTGGATTAAACAAGATCGGCAACCCTAACATCAACGGATAATGGTTATTGAACAACGTTGGAAAAAGAGACCATTTGGTGACGCTCTTATATTTATGATCGGCTGTTTTTGCTGTCAAAGCGATCGCGATCACTAACGCTAACAAGACTCCGTTACCGCCAAAATTAGCATAACTATGAAAGAGCGTCGTATCGGTAAAGGGATACGGTACTCCATAAGCAGAACCCGTCTTTAGGGCATGGTTTAGGTTCGCAAACGAAGTCGCATCGGTAAAAGTCGGACTCATGCTAAAAGGTCCCCCCATCCCGATAAAAGATAACAGATCGGTCAAAAAGCCTAGTAAAACGACATATAAAAAGGCATTACCGGCCGTATTTTTCATGATCGTACTTGCGACATAGGTCGGCACTTCAAGTTCACCTAATAAGCGCAGAAGGTAATTCAAAACTGCAGCCCCGAGCAAGATGAGCGTGATCGTTACGATCTGAGCGTTTTGTGTTTTTTTTAGTTTCTTTTGGACAAATAACAATAAACGCACACTCACATAACCACAGACTAAAGCGATCAGCATCCCTTGACTCAACAAGCGTTCATTGAACCCGATCACGTTTTGTCCGTTAGGTCGATACGCTAGTAAGATAAAAGAAGCACCCCCTAATAAGCTCGGCAAAGCTGGGTCGAGCTGATACGCTTTAGCTGTCTGATAAGCGATCGCATAAGCACTATACAGTGCGATCAGATCGATCGTACAGTGATAGATCGTGCCTAAGATCCGGGCGATAACGTCAACAAATGGTAGCCAGTCTGGGACAGCAAATAAAGTTGCGATATAGCCGGTCGGTGTTAAAAAGGTCAGTTTGATAACTTCTGCAAAACTTCCTAGTAAAATGAGCGGGAAGAGGACCCGCAAAGTCCGGATCACGATCAAAGTGAGCTTTTTTTGATAAGCTCTTGCAAAAATATCAATGATCTTATTCATGTTTTTTCCCCCGTTTTATTTTCCCCACAAAAATTTGATCAGTAAGCGGTCAACTTCGCGGTTGTTGTGCAGCTTACTATGTTGTCCAAGCTTTCCTGTGATCTGATGTTCTTCGTAACTTTTCGCATTTGGTGTGACTAAATAGCGCAAAGTTTGCGCCGATCTAACTGGGACTGGTCCGTCCGAATCACTCCCATCTTCTAAGTTACCATAGATATTTAAGACTGAGGCCCCTTTAGGATAAAGTTCTCTTAGCGGTAACAGCTCGGTAAACGTACTCGTCTCTTGATCTGGTCGCCCATCTTTTGCCACTGTGACATCAGACGGCATCTCTTCGACTAATCCATTAGGAAAAGCCGCGAGCGCTACTTGTTTATTCAACTGCGGTAGTTCTTTATTTTGGGCATTTTCCAAGAGATAATCTAAGATCGCCATATTTCCCATTGAGTGCCCGACGAGATTCATCTTTTGAAAATGATACTTTTGTTGAAGCGTTTCGAGGACACTTTTCAAATAACCAGCTTCCATTTTGGCATTGACATTTTTATTATTTTCAAAATTGACTAAGACGAGCGGAGCTTTAGCTTGCGCTGGGATCTTACCTTTTAAGGTGACATTGCCATTTAGATCGACATCAGCTAAAATGATCGTCTTCGTCACGCCAGCCTTCTTAGCCGCTTGTGCCATTTTCTCTTCAGCGTGATAGCTACTGCCCCACCCATGAATAAACAGAGTCGGGATCATCGTTTGAGTCTTAGCCAAAGCAACTTGACTCTGCCCTAAAAAAGCAAGACTTAAACTGATGAAAAAGCAGATGAACCAGCCAAACTTCTTTTGTTGCACCTTCTCACCTCCGTTTCAAATAATCATCGCGTTTAGCTGCGATGATCTGGGTAACTTGTTCCAGCGATAGCGGTTGGCCAAAAGCCGGTTTTTCTTTTAAATAATCAACTTCTGGTGAATCAAGCCCGACATTGATATTTTCTTTGACATTGACAGCATAATGGTGGATATGCCCGTGAAGGTTGATGATCTTTGGAGCGATCCCTAACATCAGCGGGTAATGCGTCAAATAATATTGACGATGGTCATATTTGAACAATACGCCAACGTCATGAAAACTAAATTTAGGTCTGCCATTGACTTCGTAGTTATTTTTAGCCAAGTATTTAAATAACGCTCGACTATCGTGGTTACCTTTGACAAAGACTAAATTCCCATTTAAACGCCGTAAAACTTCAAAAATATCTTGATGGGCTCGTTTTTCTGGACGCACAAAGTGTACTGCGATATCACCGAGATGATAAACTGTGTCCGTCGGCAAAACGACTTCATTCCAGTTAGCGATGATCGTTTCATTCATCTGGGCAACGGTCAAGTACTGGCGATCAGCAAAATCAGTCTTTCCCAGCAGATGTTTATCGAAAAAATGAGTATCAGCTGTAAAGAAATTCATCTTTCCACCTTATTTCTTACAATATATTTGTCTAAACTTTACCATTTTTCTATAATTAATGCGATAGCTTTTTACTACATATCTCAAAATTTGGAAGTGTTTAATATGGAAATCACAGAACTTTTACCCGAATTGATCACAAAACTCGCGCCAACTGGGCCTTTGCCAACAACAACGCCAGCTCAACTAGCTTACTGGCGTGAACTAGTGACGCTTAGAGAACCGGGCTATTTACCAACCAATTATTTACAAAAAGAAGATGAACTTTTACATCTTTTATGGCAAAGACGTCCCCTCGTGACTTTAGCAGAGCTCGACGAAGTTTTACCCGGGCTTTACCTTTATCAAGGCGACATCACGACACTGCAAGTCGAAGCATTCGTTGATCCAGCCGACCCAGACTTATTAGGATGCTTTGACCCCACGCATCCGTGTTTAGACAATGAAGTTCACGTTTTTTCAGGTAGTCGTTTACGCGAAACTGGGCATAAGTTAAAGCAAGCTGGCAAAACGCCGTTAGCAAGCGGACAAACTTACGTTAACCCCGGTTATCATTTACCTGCTAAATATGTGATCCAAGCTATCGCCCCTACTGTTCACGGAGTCTTACAGCCTGAACAGATCGAAGCTCTACGTTCTTGTTATGCGGGGATCTTTGAAGCTGTTACTAAATATCAGATCAAAACGATCGCTTTGTGTGCTCTAGGAACTGGAGCGGCAAACTTTCCAAATGAATTAGCCGCTAAGATCGCGATCACAGCAGCTAAAAAAGCCCAAGCTAAAGACCCAAGTCTAAAGATCGTATTGACGCCATATAAAGATCTCGACTTGAACCTTTACCGCTATTTATTGACTGATGAATAAGAAAAAAGTCTGCTGGCAGTGGTTATAATGCCCTCTAAGTATACAGATGAAATAGAAATTTCATCTTATATTTGGAGGGTATTTTATATGTCTAGGAAATCAAAATACAGTGCAGAACAAAAATTAGCTATACTAAATGAACTAAATCGTTCTAGTATCAGTGAGGTAGCTAAAAAGTATGCGGTGGGCAAGAAAACTATTAGAACTTGGGGGTATCTATATAAATATCAGGGCATTGATGGCTTACGATCTACTCACAATAATCATAGATATTCAAAGGAATTTAAAGTATTTTTGGTCCAACAGTATCAAAAATCAGATGAGTCGCTTGAAATATTCGCAATCAAGCATGGGCTAAAGTCCAAAACACAACTGCTAGATTGGATTATGCAGTATAATGAATCAAAACTAAAGGCTTATACGCCAAGAAAGCGAGATTCAATTATGCTAGGAAGAAAAACTACTTTTGAAGAACGATTATCGATAATCGAAGAGTTGATCAAGCACGATGTCAATTACAACTGGGCCGTAGAAAAATATAACGTTAGTTATCAACAAGTTTATGGGTGGTATCAAAAGTATCGTAAAAGTGGCAATGATCCACAATCACTTCGTGATCGTCGAGGCAAAGCCAAGACACAAAAAGAGTGGACAGAAATTGATCAGCTAAAGGCTGAGAATCGATTATTAAAGGCCCAACTTCTCCGTAAAGAAATGGAGGAAGCATACGCAAAAAAAGTGATGGAAATACGCGATCGGGAGGCGAACGATTCTTCAAACAACAAGCCATCAAAGAACTAAATAAAGAATATGGTTGGTCAATCGTTAGCTTGTGTCAAATCGCTGGTATTACTAGAGACGCCTATTACAAATGGGTTCGCAGAAAGCCAAGCAAGCACGAAAATGAACAAGCAGAATTACTTAGTTCAATTCTAGAATTGGAAGAAAAACATAAGTGGACTTTGGGTTATTTAGGTATGACGACACAACTGGCTTTTGAAAATAAACTGAATTTTAAAGTAGGGTTAAAGCGAGTAACCAACTGTATGCGAAAACATGGAATTAGAGCAAATATCCGTAAAAAGAAACATAATCGAGTTAAACGCCATGAGGAGTATATAAATGATAACCTACTCGACGGACAATTTGATCGCCAAAGACCAAATGAAGTTTGGGTAACTGATACTACAGAAGTTCTGTATGGAGTAGATAAGTTAAAGAAGGCTCGAGTGCATATAGTTCTGGATCTGTATGGTCGTTATGCATTGAGTTACAATATTTCCGTTACAGAAACTGCAATTTCGGCAATTGAAGTATTTAGACGAGCATTTAAAATAGAACCTGATGCACATCCGATGATCCATACGGATCGCGGAGCAGCATACCGTTCTATTGATTTTAACGACTATTTAGCCAGTCGAAACTGTATTCATAGTATGTCTCACCCAGGACATCCTTGGGAAAACTCACCGATGGAACGTTGGTGGAATGACTTTAAACTAATTTGGTTAGCAAAACGCGCTCGACCTAAGACGTTGGAAGAATTAGAGGAATCAGTAAAAGAATCTATTGAATATTTCAACACGCAACGTGCATATACATCAAAAAACGGCTTGACCGCAGAAAAATTCCGCGTTCAAACCGCATAAACTATTTTTCTATTTAAACTGTATACTTGACGGGCCCTAGTGCCAGTTGCTGGCAGACTTTTTTTCTTATTCATATTTAAATTTTTGGGCTAACTGGGCCAACTTAGCAAGTGAGGCACGATACTCAGCTTCACCATCACTTGTAAAAATACTGAGGAAGGTATTTTGAACGACTGCTGTAGCTGCCGTTACTTTTTTACCGACATCAACAAAGAAATAAGTTTCTTTAGTCCAGTCAAATTCTTCTTTGGCTGGGAGCGCCGTGATCACCCCGTTTTGAAGATAAGGTGAATATGAAGTTGCGATCTTTTGGGGCAAAATAAAGACATTCTCTGTTTTTTGATGATCATTTTTTTGCGTAAGTGCTTGCCAATATTTTTCTAAAACATTCACCCCAAATCCATATTGGATCAAAGCCGGGATCGCTCCACCCCCAAACCGTTTTCCAACTTCACAAAAGACAAAGCGTTCCGTTTTTTCATCATAAAACCACTCAAAATGAAATGGAGTCACTTCATCACTATCAGTGAACGTCGCTAAGACTTTTTGGCTCTTCTCAAAGACCTGTTCTAGCAACTTGCGTTTTGTCCAATACAAATGATTAGTTCGAATGATATAACCACTATTTTTACTTAGTGTATCTAATAATAAATCTTCATATTCGTGTGAAAAAATGTATTGGATCTTGCTACCAAATGCAAAACCATCGCAAGTCAACATCCGCTTTAAGGAGACATATTCTTCGATCAAATAGCCACCGTTATATATATGTTTTGGTAACTGAGCTAGTTCTTTTTCAGTGATCGGATAGATCTCTTCTGTTCCCGCCAAATTTCGCACTTTGATCACGGCCTTTTGTAAATGATGCTTTTTAAAGAATTCACAGATCTGTTCATGATCGATAACTAATTCAAACTTCGGTTGTAAGATATCTGTACATCCGGCTAAAACTGAACGCATATAGTACTTATCTTTAAAGAGCGTGTTGACGCCAAAAGTTGTTTTTCTATGTAAAAAAAGATCTGCTAAAAATCCGACCTGATCCATATCTTCTTCACTTAACGTGGTGATACTTTCGATCGTCACCTTTTTTTCTAAACGTTTAAGACATTTGATAAATTCTGGCAATGTGTAATCTTCTAGGAAAATGACTTTTGCTTGTAGACCTGCATATGCATCATACTTAGCCTTTAAAGCTTTTGGAGCAATGATGAGCGCATCTTTAGCAACATATTTCAATTCAACGACACGTGGTGAATAACGAAAGAAAATGATCTGCATATTAATTCTCCTTTTGTTCAAGTTTAGTGACAAAAAACCATAAAAGATCGATCAAGATCAACCCGCCAGCTACTAAAAGTAGTGGTTTATTATGATCAAGTGCAAATAAATGACCAAAAATAAAACTTCCGCTCGAAAGCCCGATATTTACAACTAAAAAAAACAGCGAAAAAACTTTGCCAAGAACTTGAGGCACGATCTCTTGTTGAATGATCGATTGGATCGCTACATTGTAGCGCGCTAAGCAAAAAGTCAAGATCAAGGTAAACAGAGCGATCCAAAAAATACTAGTAAAGACGTAAACGAAAATAAGTGCACCGGCTGCAAGTGCAAATAAGTAACGCTCTAAGCCGATCTTTTGCGAAATATCCAGCCATTTAAGAGAAATGATCCCTAAGATCCCACCGATCGCTTCAAGAGACATCAAATATCCATAAAGTGCGGGATCTTTCATGAGCGTCGTCGCAAAAAGCGGTGCATATAAATTAAAACCAGCTAAAAAAGCATTTAAAGCGCCACCCGTCAAGACTAAAAACAAGATATTTCTTTTAGCTTTCAACTCCTGTAAGGCAGCGTAGTAGTTAAAATCAAGCCGGGTATTTTTAAGTTTGAGCTTTCGTAGCGAAAATAAAGCCACAAACGAGATCAAATACGAAACGCCATTCAAAAGGATCGCTTCGTTCATTGTGATCCATTTAGTGGCGTAAAGCGTCGTGGCTAAAGGTGGGACAACGATCGTCGCTAATTGGATCAAAAAAGAAAGCTCTGTATTATATTTGACGATCTCATCTTTAGCTAGCACATAGCGAACTAAAGTTTTAAAAAGTGGTGAAGCTAGATATGTACTAGCATTTAGACTAAAAACAAGGATGTAAAGCCACAATAATTCTTCTACTAAGTTCATCCCAACGATATAAAAACACACCAAACTCGCGATAAGGTCTGACCATAGCAATAAGCGTACTAGATAACGACTATCAGCAAATGCCCCACCTAATAAATTACAAATGATCGCTGCAACACCGATATAGCCATTGATATTGCCTAAAACTTTGCTTGAACCAAACACTTCTAAGACCCAAATATTTAAGATCGCATTAAAAAAAGTCGTGCCTGCAAAAGATAGCGTCTTGGAGATCGTTAACCGCTTTTGTCCTGTCATTAGTTTCACCTCTTTTACATATTATTTTTGCTGTTGGATCTTCAAAAGCGTTGTGATAAATTCAGCTTCTGTTTGAATATCAGTACAAAAAGGGAGATCTGTAAAATGATCTGAGACCCGTCAAGTGAACAACTAAATAATTAAAATTCTAGGCAGCCTGATTCCGGTATTCTTCTGGAGTCAGGCTGTTTAGTTTTATTTGGTAACGTTGGGTATTGTAGAACTTGATATAGTTTTCGATCATTTCTACAAGTTCTCCATATGTTTCACATTTTAGCCAATAATAACATTCTGTCTTGAAATGACTCCAAAAACTTTCCATTGGTGCGTTATCGATACATTTCCCCACTCGAGACATACTTCTTGTAACACCATGCCTTGAGGTCAACCGAAGATATTCCTTTGAAGTATATTGAAATCCACGATCACTGTGAAGAAGTAGATTAGCTTCATTTAAATGCGTGAATGCTTTTTCTAAAGTCTTCATGACAAGCCGATTATCATTTCTTTTACTAATTTCAAAACTTATGATAGATCCATCGTATAGATCTTTGATCGCACTTAAATAAGCTTTTTGTCCTAAGCCATATTCTAAATAAGTGACATCAGTCACCCACTTTTGATTAGGTCTAGTAGCGGAAAAATCACGACCTAAAGTATTTTCTTCGTAGTTTAAATGTTCTGAACGAGTACAACCTCGGCGTTTGCGACGAATTACTGAATATAAACCAAGGACTCTCATTAAGCGACGAATACGTTTGAAGTTATATTGTTTTTGATACTTTCGATTGATAAGAAGAGTCATTCTTCTAGAACCGTAAATTCCATTTAAAGCATGAAATTCTTTTTTTATGATCTCACTTAACCATTCATTTTCCAAAGTACATTGTGATTTTGGAGCAGTTAAATAACGATAATACCCTGAGCGCGATACATTTAAGATCGCACAAAGGATCCAGAGTTCAATTTGTGGAAACTCTTTAAGAACTTCCTGAATAGCTTTAAAACGCAGATTTTTAGGTATAAAGCTTATCTCCTCCTTTCGAGTTCGTCCAATTTTTTTAAAACGATATTTTCTGCTTCTAGATATTTATTACGTTCTTTCAAACGTAGGATCTCAAGCTTGAGACGCTCAGTTTCAGAAAGAGTCTTATAATCACGATCTTTAACTGTTTTACCACGATTATCGTATAATGCCTTTTCGCCATCTACTTCAAACTTTTTGACCCAATTATAGACTTGGGAATAAGAAACATTATATTTATCGATCGCTTTGTGATAATTCTTATTATTAGCAAGTGTATACTGAACTATTTCGAGCCGTTCCTTAAAAGTAGTTTTACGTCCATGTTTCATTCTATTACGACCTCCAATGGTAGCTTTAAAGCCTTTTCCATTAGTATACAAGTTGATCCATTTACGTAAAACCGAAACACTCGAAATATTGTATTTATCACAAATTTTCTTTGGTGAACGTCCATTTTCTAAATATTCTAGAACCGCAGTTGTTTTTAATTCAACTGAATATTCTTTCCAGGTTCTAGACTCTTTTAAGCCATCTAAACCGCCAGCTTTGTATTTTCTGATCCAATTATCAAATGTATTTTTAGAAATGGTATATTTCCGGCAGATAAAGTACTTACTATATTGTCCACTAAGATACTCGGAGACTGCCTGGTATCTTTCTTCAAGTGTATGTTTAGTAGTTCTTCTAGACATAAAAAATCCCCCTAGAGTGATCACAGAATCTTTATTATTTCCGTGTCCACTCTAGGGGAATCATATCAAAATATTTAGCGGTCTTTTGCGTATAGTTTCTCACATAGTCTTTCTTGCCTTGCAAAGCCGTTTGCATTTCTAAGGTGATCCCGTAACGATCAGCCAAGATCTCTGGTGCGTACTTCTCTAAGTTTGCTAGTTCAAATGTTTCAAGTTTATGTACTTCTTGTTTTACCGATTCAAGTGCTGCTCCATCTAAGAGTTCATGTAAAGTAGTTGATGGGAGCCTTAGTAAGAAAACTTGTAGCGCCAAAAGTTTATGGATCTTTTTTACGGTGTGCCCTAAATAACTAGCAGTCGTTTTAAAAGCGCGTTTTTCTAAAAAAGCTACTGTTTCGAGTAGAGAAATAAGGCGCAGATATCTTTGATCTGTGATCAACTTAGCTGGGGTAAGCTCAAAATATTCGGTATATTTTAAGTACCTTTCCCCATAGAAAATGCACGCTAATTGCCGTCTTGCCATTTCAAGATAAGAGCAGTTCAAATTGATCTCAAAATAGTTTTTTTGACCGGGGCTGGGAAAAAACTACTAGCCTGAACTAAAAATACCTGATCAAATCTCGTTTTTGAGAAATTTGATCAGGTATTTTTCTTTTATGCTTGTTTTCGGATCGTTTTTTCAAAAATCCTCCCCCTATTTCTTTGAATAGGTGCCATAATTTTGATATATTGATCGTCAAAAGTATCAGTCCGATCTCATTTCGAACTGCTTTCTCTCCTCTAACATGTACTCGGCGTACGCCAAAATTACCCTTCATATCTCCGAAAATGGTTTCAACATCTGTACGTCTTCTCGCGTAGATCTTTGAACCCTTTTCACTTGAAAGGTCTTCTGCGGCACTATTTTTAAAAAATTCCCAGTTATAATTTATGGCTTTAGTTCGCTGATAGCCCTTAGGTGTCTTAGCTAAGTTTTCAAGTTCTTTAGTGGCCTGGAAAACATCAGCTACGTAAACTTTAAAGTTTCTTTTGAATCCATATTTGTCCACACTTGAACTGTATCTTTGAAACTTAAATACTACACCGTCAGGATCTGTATAATAATCATCTTCTGCATGATATGTCCAATTTTTGATATTGCGTGGATCTTTTTTGTATTTGCGACTCTGTTCTTTTTGATACATTGGATAGGGCATCAAGGGAATTTTTTCAAACATATCAGTAACAGCCTGATAGTTAGCTTCATTCCCATATCCAGCGTCCGCCACTATATATTTGAATAGTTCTAAGTTAGTAAAAGATTTTAAAAATGGCACTAATGTCCGTGTGTCCGTTGGGTTAGGAAATATATCATAATGTAGGACAAAGCGACCGCTAGTCGCGATCTGTAAATTGTAAGCAGGCTTTAGTTGCCCATTTTTCATATGATCTTCCTTTAAACGCATAAAAGTAGCGTCATTATCTGTTTTTGAGAAGCTATTTCGTCCCTGAAAGATCTTCCTATTACGTTCGTATCTTTCTTTTCTTGGCAGAAGATCAGTTTGGAGTTTGCGTTTGATGCTTTTTAGTCTTCGACGAGCTCGCTTATTTTTTGAACCACCTTTTATGACTTTAGGTTCAGTAGCGATATCTTCTTCAATCGCATCTAATTTAAGATCGGTCCCCTTAATAAGCTCCTTTATCGCATCACTGGACCCCAGCATATCTTTTGAAATAGCGATATCAACTTGGTGTTGGATCAGCTCGTCATAGGTCTTAGCTACTCTTTCATCAAGCGACTTTTCAAACTTATCAGAAGCATTTTTCCAGGTAAAACTATAGCGATTAGCATCAGCTTCTAATTTAGTACCATCAATAAATAAAGCTTCATCGGCATCTAACATACCATTTTTAGATAGAAGCAAGGTAAACAGCACAAAGGCTTTTTCGATGATTTCTTTAGCATGATCACTTGACCGGAAGTTATTGATAGTCTTATAACTAACAGAAGTATTTCCGCTTAACCACATCATTGGAAGATAGTATTGATTCAATTTAGCGATCTTTCTACCAGAAAAGACGGATTCATGGTAAGCAAATAAAGTCATTTTTAAAAGCATAGCTGGATGAAAAGCTGGACGACCGGTATGTGAAGTGTCCTCTAAAAGAATATCTTGGGGGATCGAATCAACAAAATGACTGATCAAAACAGCAATATGATCAGCAGGTAATTTCATTGAATAAGTGATATCCAATTCTAATTCAGATGTGTTATAATTTTTATACATGGTAGGTCTCTCCTTTATTATTTTTGGACAACTTAATATTAGCAAGAGATCGATCATATGAAAAGGCTCACGTTGAAAAAATTCGACGTGAGCCTCTTTCTTTATTAGAACTGAGTTTTTTCCCAGCCCCAGTCAAGCAGTGGATAAAAACGACCTTCGATCTGCACAAAAACTTTACGATAATTACCGACCCGAATCTTATCGATATAAAAAGGGATCTCCAATTCAGTTTCGACGACTTTTCCAGCAAATAGCCGTCTTTTTCCAACGCCAAACGAGTAGAGTTTGAGCGGTTTTTCGCTCTTTTTTTGGAAATATTCAGTAAGAACATCTTCTAATAAAGCAGTTGCCTCTTTGTTTGAACCATCTACCAACAAAAAATTTTCAGTTTCATTATGGATCTCCCAATAAGGATTGATCGGATCAACTTGAAGCATCCGCGTCCAGATCGTTGGTTGATGATAGTAGTAACAACCTTTATTCAGATCAGGATAAGCAACAGCTTGCAAGGCTGAACCGATAAACCACTTGCCTTGCGTCAATTTATGGGTCGTAAGATCTTTGCACTGATATTTTTTAAAAACTTCTCTTTCTTCCAACGGCTCTCCCCCCATTTTCTCGCTAGAATATCATTTTATTTGATTATTGGGAATTAACAATATATAATACCTCGTTATAATCAATCGTTATATCTAAGCAAAAAGGGGCTTTAGTTATGTACAGTTCACTAAATATCGATTTGTTATATGTCTTTACTACTGTTGCCAAAACGCAAAGTATCAGCAAAAGCAGTACGATCCTCTCACTCTCACAGCCTGCTATCAGTAAAAAGATCCAGCAACTAGAAGAACACTTTCAGGCAAAGTTATTCATCCGCTCTGCACATGGAATGATGCTCACTATGACTGGCCAAACCTTTTATCAACAAGCGCTCAAAGTGCTTCACGATTTTGATGCACTTTACGCAACTGAGTCAGACCAAGCTGAACCTCAGCTTGAATGTCTACAGATCGGTGCATTGGACAGTATCGCTGCCTTATTGTATCCCCACTTTTTTAGCACTTTACCCCTTGAAAAACAACAACTGCTTTTGACCAATCAGACGTCTGAATTGATCGAAAAATTCAACTACGGCCTTTTAGATATCATTTTCATGAATGATTTTTTAGAAAATAAACTGACACATAGTTATGAAAAACACCTGCTCCGCTCAGAACCTTACTATGTTGTTTACGCTAAACAAAATCAAGCTTTACAAAAAGTAGCCACTTCAACCTTGCAGATCACCGATCTAAAAGATACGCGTTTTATTCTCCATCCCGAATACAGTGCCCTTGCACCGCAGTTAGAGCATTTATTTGACCGTGCCTTGCTTTCTCGTCCTTTGATCCAAACTGTTAATTGTTTTGACTTTATCAGCTATCTTATCAGTCATAAACCGTTTAATTCAGTCACGATCTTGCCTGAATTTCTCGCCAAGCATCAGCAAAAAAGCGCACTTTATAAAGAATTAGCTTCCAAAAAGCTCACCTTGCCTAAGCCCTATCAAGTGGCCCTTTTTTCAAACGGCAAATTGTCTCTTGCCTCGCTCGCAAGCAAATTACACTAAAAAAAGCACCAAACTAAAATTTAGTTTGATGCTTTATACCACCGATCGGTCTTTGTCAAAAATGCTGTGATCCCGGGAGCTTTTTGGTCGGTTTGGCGCAGATAGTCTACATATGCTTGGTAAAGAGACAAGCGCTTTTCCTGGGAAATACTTCGCCACAAAAAAAGATCTGTCAAGCCACCTTGATTGACGATATCGGCATAAGCTAGCCCGGCTTTAGTTTGGCGCGCGTCTTTTAAATAACGCCATTTCTTTTTAGCTGCTCGGCGCACTTGGCTATCGAGTTGACTGACACCATCAAGTTCAGCATGCGAAGCCCGATACCAAAAAGGCACGGTCCCGCGACCATACGGGATCCCGTAGTTGAACGATTCTGTGTTAGCGATCTCTTCTAACTCAAAGAGGTCGTAACATTTAGGATCGGATTCGTACGTTTGATCTGCTCTTTTTTTGAGCACGTTCCATTGGCTGACAAAATTCAAACTTTCAAGGGAGACGATGTATTCGATCATGCGCGCGTTATTTTTTAAGTTAAAATAGCCAGTCGTATCGGTTTTAGCTAATTGGACTTTCATATTTTTAGGCAAATAAGCGTGTGTCGTCTTTAAACACCGATTGTGAAAACTCGCCCCTGTCTCAAAATCAAGCGCACAACCTGTCTGTTTGGCATAGCATAGTAAACGCGCTAAATCGTTTGCTTCAGTTAGATACTTCGTCCGCAAATAACTAAGCGCTTGGCGATCTAAATACGTCCGCAGTAGATTCAACTGGCTGCTAAAAGCATTGCGGTCATTTGTTTGGGCAAATTCTTGCAAAAACGGCTGACTTTTCCTTTTCGCCCGACCGTAAAGTCGTAAAACATAACTTCTGACCAAAACATAAAAAGGCGCCAGTGGCGCTAGCTCAGGGTCAAACGTATATTTGGCTCGGACAGAGAGCTGTAAAAAATCATATTCATCAACATACGCTCCCAGTTGGCGCAAGATGAGCGCCAACTTTTCTCTTGGACTAAGACGCGCGACTTGAAGCATTTGCGTATATAAAGGTGAACCAACTAGATGAACTTGCCTAAAACATTCAGCCAGCTCCATTTGTTCTTGATTTACATAACGTACATAATTTGCTTGGGCCTGCTTATCCCAACCTTCTTTTGACAAAACTTGAAGTTGTTCTGTTAATGCTTGCACTTGACTCTACCTCTATTTTTTATCTTTATTATACTTGAGCTTTTTACTAACACTGAAGTTCACTCGGGCGCTTATAATAAAATTATAAAATCTGAAAGTAGGCACTTTATGTAAGCAAAAGACGTTTCACAGTTATTTGGACTTTCGATCGATACTCTACGTTATTATGAACGGATCGGGATCATTCCCCCGATCGCCCGTGATAAAAATGGTTACCGTGACTATAAAACGACTGATCTCAACTGGATCTATCTCGTTAAAACGTTGCGCAAAACGGGAATGCCGATCAACGCTTTACAAAAGTACACGCGACTTTCACAAAAAGCATCTCAAGTTGATGCAGCGACCGAACAAAAAGCGATCTTACGGGCTCAATTAGCTGACATCAATGAAAAGATCGAAGAACTGGCACAAGCTCAAGCGCTCTTGCGTTATAAACTTGACAACTTCGATGAACATTTAGCTAAATTCAATACTAAAGACCACGATAACCCAACGATCGAACGGCTCTGGGAACGAAACTGAGTTTAAATTTTGAGCGCTCATTTTGGCTAAGCTTGCTTCTTTACTTGAGCATTTACTTCTTGTTATGCTCAAGGTAAGAAAGGAGCGTTTGCGATGAAAAAATACCGCTTGAGTTTGATCTTTTTTCTAGCTTCTCTTTTGGGGACGTTTTTAGGCGTTTATTTAGGTCTTTTTCCCTTTACAAGTACAACTTTAGTCAGTCTTATTTTTTTGAACGCATGCTTTCTTTTAGGCCAAATACTAAAAAAGTTTCTGAGCTGACCTCAGAAACTTCAGAACGTAGACAAACTCTATTCAAATCGGATAGAGTTTGTTTTTTTATGTATTTTTATAACTATATACTTTGAAATATACGAATATAACAGGGTTTTTCCCCAGTATTTTTACCAATTTTTTTAGATTTAGGCACGCAAATATCAACCCAACTTTAGCTAGAATTTTATCAATTCCTACTTCTCGGGCGTATCTCAAGTTGTGATATTCTTTTGCCGAACCAAAATTTCTTTCGATCGTCTCCTTTCGCGCTTCATACTTTAATTTTGAGCCAGTTTGATGCCTGATATCCTCACATTTTTCCATACTATCTTGCCAAACATGACGAGCGATAACTCTTTGATGATTTTTACTTTGTGTACATTTGTGCAGTAAAGGACATTTTTCACAGATTGTAGGATCACTTTTATATTCACGATAACCACTTCGATTAGTTGTGGAGTACATTAAGATTTGATCGCCAGGACATAAATAACAATCATAATATTCATCATAAACAAAATCTTTGGGTCTAAGCGTACCAACTTTGCCCCTTGGGCGTTTATAAGGAAGAATGGGAATTATGCCTTGAGATAGTAAAAAGTGTGCGATCGTGGGTGTTTTATAGCCAGAATCAGCGATAATATATTGTGGGTCGTACTTCCGTACTTTTTCAAATATTTCAGGAAAAAGTTGCGTATCATGGATATTTCCCGCACCGACCACATAAGCTAAGAGCCACCCATTTTTATCACAGGCAGCTTGAACGTTATAGGCAAAAACCTGTTTGTGTTCACCCTTATGAAACCATCCACTATCAGGATCAGTTTTAGATATTTTTACTTGTCTAGTTTTTTTTTAGGTTTTTCTTCTTTTAAGGGTTTCTTTTGATGTTTAGCTCTATCTACATTTATTTCTTTTTCGAGATCTTCACTCATAAATTTTGACTTAGTTTCAATAACTTCAGTAGTATATTTACGGCTGTTAGCAGCAGCTTTCAAATGAGTTCCATCAATAAAGATATCAGTTGTGTCGATAAGATCATTTTCTAAACAGAGTTTCAAAATATGAGCAAAAATAGCTTCTATTACATGGCTTTCAGCAAATCTTCTTTTATAATTTTTACCGTAGGTAGAGAAATGAGGAACAGGATCATTTAAACCTAGTCCTAGAAACCATCGATAAGCGACATTAACTTGAATTTCTTTGATCGTTTGACGCATAGAACGAATACCAAATAGATTTTGGATCAAAGGAATCTTTATGAGTAGTACAGGGTCAAGACTAGGACGACCATTATTTTTACAATAGGAATCTTCGACAAGATCATAAATAAAAGAGAAATCAATAATTTGATCAATTTTACGGAGTAAATGATCTTTTGGGACCAAATCATCTAGAGAAGTACGAGCATATTCACAGCGTTTGAGATTGGGATCACTTTTGTGAAGCATAATGAGCACCTCCGTAACCGTTTTCTTTAATTATACAAAAAAAAGTCACCAGAGCACATACTCTGATGACTTAGTCTACATTCTGAAGTTTCTGAGCTGACCTCAGAAACTTTTTTTATTTAATCGTTTGCGTGAACATCATATTGACGCAACATCTCTTCCACACCAGGTGCATCTGGATCGTGGCGTCCATGACCTTTATCTAAGGCACGGATCGCATCCATTTCCGCACTGTTTAGCGTAAAGTCAAAGATCTCTTGGTTCGTTTTGATCCGCTCTGCGTGAACCGATTTTGGAAAAACGATCACCCCTTCTTGATGCTCAAAGCGCAAGATGATCTGGCCCACATTTTTCTCATATTTTTGCGCTAACTTTTGTAAAAGGGGTTCTGACAAGAGCCCTTGATCTCCTTGACCTAAAGGCGCCCAAGCCTCTAACACAACATCATCTTTGGCTAAGAGCTGACGTAATTCTTTTTGTTGGAAATATGGATTGAACTCAACTTGGTCGACTGCTGGTTTTTCGTTAAAGTGTGGCACATACTTTTGATAAAGTTTAGGTGTCATGTTGGAAACACCGATCGAACGAACTTTACCAGCTTGTTTAGCTTCTTCTAACGCCTGCCAAGCTTCTTCGACTGGTCCATACGGTTGGTGTAAAAGATAAAGGTCGATATACTCAAGCCCTAACTTTCTAAACGAAAGGTCGAGCGCTTTTTTGGCATCTTCATACTTATAGTCTTGGAACCACAATTTACTTGTGACCCAGATCTCATCACGTGGGACCCCACTTTCGCGGATCGCTTCACCGACTTCTTGCTCGTTAAAATAAGCAACAGCTGTATCGATATGCCGATAACCAGCTTTCAAAGCTGTTAAGACAGCCTCTTTGGTTGAACCATCAGCTGGAACTTGAAAGACACCAAAGCCAAGAGCTGGGATCTCATTTCCATCATTTAACTTGAAAGTTTTTGACATTAGATCTTCTTCCTTTCATTATCTTGAACATTTTTCAAACTTGAGCCAAAGATCTGTTCGATCGTCACTGGGTCACGATGATCAAAGAATTGACTCTCATTTTTATTGAGCGTCGCCATCAAGGTCATTTCTTCCTTTGTTAATTCAAAGTCAAAGACATCGATATTTTCTTGCATTCTCTCTTGATGCACTGATTTAGGGATCACTGTGATCCCACGTTGTAAGAGCCAGCGTAAGATGACTTGTCCATTTGATTTTCCATGCGCATTTGCGATCTGTGTGATCACTTCGTTTGTAAAGATCCCATTTTTCCCTTCAGCAAATGGAGCCCAAGCTTCAGCTCTAACACCGATACTTTGGGCAAAGTCAACGGCTTGTTCTTGTTGATACCAAGGGTTGATCTCGATCTGGTTGACTGTTGGCATCACTGGCATCGTCAAAGCTAGATTTTTTAATTGATCAGGTGCAAAATTGGAAACACCAAGGGCTCTGATCTTGCCAGCATGATAAGCTTCTTCTAGCGCACGCCAAGCGCCCATCGTGTCACCATATGGTTGATGGAGCAAATAAAGATCGATATAATCGGTGCCAAGCTTAGCTAAGGAAGCATCGATCCCTTGCTTAGCTAATTCGTAGTTGAAATTTGAGACCCAAAGTTTTGAAGTCACAAAAACATCTTCCCGTGAAACATTACTCTCTTTGATCGCTTGTCCAACAGCTTCTTCATTTTGATAAGCTTGGGCTGTATCGATCAAACGATAACCAGTCGCTAACGCTTGCGCCACCGCTTTTTTAGCTTGAGCTGGTTCAGGGACTTGGAAGACACCAAAACCTAGCGTTGGCATTTTGACTCCGTTATTTAATTCACTCATTGGTACTTCTGACATTTATTTTCCCCCCTGCTTTGATTTGTTGCCTTTAGTTTAACGTACATTTGTGAGCTTGGATAATGCTTGTTTTTTATATCACTATACGCAAAACGTATATTTCAAATCAGTAACCTCTCGGCGAACTTTTGTGGTATACTATGTGCAATTTTAGGGGGGATATTTATGACATCACTTAACTTACGTTTAGCTCAAAACGCTACTTTAGCCACACCACGGCTCCTTTTACGTAAAGTGCATTTAAGCGATGCTAATGATCTTTTTGAATATGCAAGCGATCAAATGACTGTGCGCTATGTCAGTTTTCCACGTCATCAAACAGTCGTTGATAGTCAAGAAGCGATCGCTAATCACTTTATGCCAAACACATTACAAACTTGGGGGATCATTTGGCAAGAGACTGGCAAATTTATCGGGACGATCTCTTTGATGAGCCTTGATGAACATCAAGCTGAACTAGGCTATATCTTAAATCGCACCTTTTGGGGACAAGGAGTGATGCCTGAAGCTGCCAGTGCTCTTTTGAAACTGTGTTTTGAAGTTTTAGGGCTCACACAAGTTCATGCGCTCCACCACGTCGACAATCCTGCCAGTGGTCGTGTGATGCAAAAGATCGGTATGCAAAGGATTGGCACTTTCCCAGATTATAAACGGGAATTCTCTAATCTCACGGGAAAAGTCGAATCGATCACAGCTGAGCAATGGATCATTACTAAAGATATGTATTTCAAACAACATAAATAAATCACAAACTAACGATCAGATTTGATCGTTAATTTTTTCATTTAACCTGTTGACTTTAAAATAACAAGATGTTATATTTTAATTGTTGATAATAAAACAACAGGAGGACGATAATTATGAAATATGCAATTACAGGAGCTACCGGAAAATTTGCCCACGCAGCGATCACAGAACTTTTGACGACTGTTCCAGCTAAAGATCTCGTTTTGATCGCACGCAACACTGAAAAGGCCAAAGAACTTTACCCAGATCTTGAAGTTCGCTTTGGCGATTACGACGATGAAGCTTCGCTAGTCCAAGCGTTAACTGGTGTTGATAAACTTCTTTTCATCTCATCTTTACCAGGCGGTTCTTTACCACGGATCAAGCAACATGAAAATGTGATCGTAGCGGCTAAAAAAGCAGGCGTACCTTACATCGCTTATACGAGTTTTGCTCACGCTGATCAAGCAACTTCGGCTTTAGCTGACGATCATAAAGCAACGGAAAAAATGCTGATCGATAGCGGTCTAGACTATTCTTTCTTGCGCAATAACTGGTATCTTGAAAATGAGGCAAGTAACTTTACTGGAAATGATTTTCTCGAAGCTTCAAATGGTCATGCTGTTGGTTGGGCCCTTGAAGCCGAATACGCCCAAGGGGCAGCAAAAGTCTTACAACTTGAAACACCGAAAAAGATCTATGAGTTTTCTGGTCCAGCGCATACTTATGCCGATATGGCTCAAGTCCTTACTAAAATTTTTGAAAAAGAGATCAAGCCAGTGCCAGTCAGCGTTTCAGCTTACAAAAAAGCTTTAACAGACGCTGGTCTGCCTGAAGCAACGATCATGATCGCCACGCTTTCGCAAGAAGTGATCGCCGCTGGTGACCTTGAACATACAACAAGAGATCTGCCAGATGTGTTAGGGCATGAACTCACACCTTTTGCAGAAGCTATCAAACAACTTAGCGCTCACTAAAATTTTTTAGCGGTATTTGTCTAAACGGCGATCTTTTTCTATAATATTGATATCAAATTTAGAAAGGGAAATTTATGCGCTATTCATATAAATTAAGTGATGCTTTACACATCATGACATATATCGATCTTTACCCTGACGGCGATCTCAGCAGTGCAGCGATCGCTAATAGTATCGAAGCTAATCCAAGCGTTGTCCGAGGAACGATGGCACGCTTGAAAAAAGCCGGTCTTTTGAATAATCAGCCGGGGGTAGCTAAAGCAAGTTTAGCGCGTCCAGCAGAAGAGATCAGCATGCTTGAGGTCTATCAAGCTATCGCAGACAACACCGATCTTTTACATGTTGATCCACACACGAACCCAAAATGTCCCGTGGGCGCCAATATTCAAGCTACTTTAGAAGAAAAATATGAACTGATCCAACAAGCAGCTGAGGCCCAAATGGCACAGATCAGCTTAGCTAGCATCAGTGCTTCTTTGAGCAAACGAGCTAAATTAGCTTAAAAAATAACGTAGTAGTCAGCTCTGAACTACTACGTTATTTTTTTATCCACAAGTGGATAACTTTATTTTGTATAATCGATATCTTTTGTCTCTTTTGTCGTCAACCAAGCTACGACCGAAGCCACGGCTAAGACTAGCATGTAAAGTCCAGCCGCATGTAGACCATGACGCGCGATCAACCATGTCGTTACTGAGGGAGCAACGGCAGCACCGATCACCGCTGCAAGATTATAAGTGATCCCAGCACCTGAATAACGGACTTTAGTCGGGAAAAGCTCTGGCAAAACTGCACCAACTGGACCATACAACGTCCCCATGATGACAAAGCCAACACCTAAAAATAAGAGCATCCCCCCTAAGTTATGCTGTCCTTCTAAGAAGTACGGAAAGACAATGGAAAAACCAACTAAAGCCACGGTTGCTGTCAATAAGACTTTTTTACGCCCAATTTTATCGGCTAAAAGTGAAGTCGTCATGATCAAAACGGCAAATTCAACGATCGCTCCCATCAATAATAAAAGCATTTCAGAATGACTAAAGCCAAGCGCTGTCGTCGCATACGCTAAAGACCAAGTCGTCAAAGTGTAAAACATCGCATACGTTCCCCCCATGATAAAAGTCCCTTTGACGATCTCTTTCCAATTTGACTGAAAAACTTCTTTAAGCGGAGTTTTCGTCGTATTGTCATTTTCTTGCGCTAACTTGAACAACGGTGTTTCTTCTAAATGACGCCGCACATATAATCCGATCACAACTAAAACTGCTGAAACTAAAAACGGAACGCGCCAGCCAAATGCTAGCATCTGTTGTTCTGTCAATGAATTAGCTAGTAAGAAAAAGAGCCCGTTACATAAGAAAAAGCCGATCGGTGCTCCGACTTCTGGAAAAGCTCCGTATAAAGCACGTTTATCTGCCGGTGCATTTTCAGTTGCGACTAAAACAGCGCCTGACCACTCGCCACCAAGACCGATCCCTTGCACAAAACGGCAGACACAAAGGAGAAGCGCTCCCCAAACCCCAACTGTCGCATATCCTGGTAAAAAGCCGATCGCTACTGTCGCTACCCCCATGACGAGCATTGAAAGGACTAGCGTTTTTTTCCGCCCTAAACGATCACCAAAATGTCCAAATAAAAATGACCCCACTGGGCGCGCGACAAAGGCGACCCCAAAAGTCAATAGACTTAAAACCGTGGCTAAGACTGGTGTCATTTGTGGGAAAAAGACTTTGGGAAAATAAGCGGCTGAGGCTGTGCCATAAGCATAAAAATCAAAAAATTCGACTGCTGTTCCGATCATAGAGGCTACGATCACAGTTTTGACTGAACTTTGTGAAACTTGTGGCATAACTACTTCTTCAACTTCTTTGACTGGCGTCGTTACTTCTGATGATTCCATTTCATCGCTTCCCTTCTTTTCTTGCTATGTAAATTTCCTCAAATCTAAATGAAAAAAGCTCAGCGCCTGTTTTCAAACAAACGCTGAGCTCTAAAGCTGAGTTCTCTTCGCTTGTCTGCCTCCTGTAGGATGCAGACATCACAAACTATCCGCATCACTTATCAATGATTCGAATAATGCTAATATTTACTTGAATGTTTGTTAAGCGAACTTGGCTCATGCTTTTTCCCTCCATTTAAATTTGTTAATTAGCAGTTTAGCACAGCTAAAATTAATATGCAATAAGAAAATTAATTAAACTTTTATATTTAAAAAGATCTCCCTACTATTTTATTTCTAGATAAATAAAACCTCTTCACGATCTGGCAGTCAATTCAAAAAAGACCACCTCATCCTTAGACGGTGGTCTTTTTCCCTATTCAAATCCATTTTGTGCACTAACTTTGGCAAACCAATAGCCTGATTTTTTTAAAGTTTTCGTTTGAGTATGGATCTCATCTCTGATCAAGCCGTAGCGATTGCGATAAGCATTTTGCCAAGACCAACAATCGATCCCTGTCCAGACAAAGTAACCGTGACAATTTGAACCAGCAGTGATCCCTCGATGCAACGCACGTAAATGCTCCTTTAAAAATTCGATCCGATAATCATCACAGACCATCCCATGTTCATCCATGAAACGTTCTTCCCGTGAAACACCCATTCCGTTTTCAGAGACGAACCACTCGATATTGTGATAGTTATCGCGAATATTTAGCGCAATATCATACAAAGCCTCTGGATAGATCTCCCAGCCTTTATCAACATTCATCACCCGTCCTGGCATCTCATAGTCATCAAAGTAAATATCTGGCATCCAATCTTGCAAACTTTTAGCCGAAATTTCAGGTGCTTTGACTCGGAACGGATGATAAAAGTTGATCCCTAGCAAGTCGACTGTCTCTTGTTTGATCAACGCAAGTTCTTCTGGTGTAGCTTCCCACAAAACACCATCTTTTTCTAAGATCTCAACTAATTTACTAGGAAATTCACCTAAAACAGCTGGATCTAAAAACATTTTGTTTGCCCACAATTCAGCAAACTCGGCCGCTGCTTGATCTGCTTTGCTCTCACTTGCTGCGTATGCGGGTGTCAAATTCAAGATCGTTCCGATCTTTTTTGTCCCATCATTTCCATAAAGCTTGCGAAATTCAGCGATCGCTTTGGCTGATGCGAGATTCAAGTTATAAGCGACTTGGACAGCTAACGGTCCATCAACTTTTAGCGGATAGTGGAATTGATAAAGATAGCCGCCATCTAAGATCACTTTTGGTTCGTTGAAAGTGAACCAATGATCGACTCGATCCCCAAACAATTCAAAACATCGTTTCGCATACCCGGCAAAGAGATCAGTTACATGTTTTGATTCAAAACCACCGTATTTGTGTTGAAGTTCGACTGGCATATCAAAATGACATAAATTGAGATACGGCGTGATCCCATTTTCAAGCAACGTATCGATCATATCGTTATAAAAGGCTACAGCCTCTTCATCGACGCTACATTTTTCAAAGTCTGCGATCAAGCGACTCCACTGGATCGAAGTGCGTAAAACTTTGATCCCAGCTTGCCGCATCAACGGGATATCTTCACGATAGTCGTTGTAAAAATTGGAAGCTGTATCTGGTCCAACACCAGCATAAAAAGCCTTAGGATCTTTGGCATACCAATAATCAAAGACATTTTGATGCTTTTTCTTAAAATTACCTTCTGATTGGGGGCCCGAAGTCGCTGCTCCCCAAGCAAAATTTTTTGGAAATCCAACCATTTCATTCACCTCTATTTGTTTGTTCAAAATCAAAGGCTGCGCCTAAAAGATTTGCATCTTCCCGATAAGTACACAGTGCTAAGCGCGGTCTGACTTTTGCGATCTGGACTTGAGCTAAGAGCTGCGTCAATTTCTGCTCTAATAATGGGATCAAGTCAGGGTTATTGGAGATCGCCCCTCCAAGAACAAACAGCTCTGGATCAAGGCTATATTGGAGTGCATAGATCACCTTGGCTAAAGAACTGATGCATAACTCAACTTCTTTTTGAGCGTCTACATCACCTTGTTTAGCTAAAGCAAAAACTTCTTTACCTGTAACTTTTCTTCCCGTTTTTTCAAAATAACGTTTAGCCATGCTAACAGGTGAAGCTGCCATACTAAGCGTCAGTTCTTCAGTAGCCAGCAGATAACCGAATTCACCTCCGACTAAATGTGCTCCATGCCAGATCTTTTTATTCAAAACAAAAGCTCCACCAACACCAGTCCCGATCACTAAAACAGCTAAACTTTGCTGATCTTTACCAGCACCACTCTTGGCCTCGGCTAAAGCGGCACAATTTGCATCATTTTCTAAACTGACAGGTAAGCCAAAACGCTTTTCAAATTCAGCTTTGATCGCAAAGTCATGGATATAGGGCACCGCACTGGCACCTTCGATCACACCTGTCTTCTTATTGACTGCCCCAGGAACACTCAAAGCTACCCCTTGAATGGGATATTTTTGTTGTAAAGTTTTGACTTTTTTTGTCAAAACTTCATAAAAATCAGCTAATTTAGCTGGCGTCGGTACACTTCCAAATTTAAAGAGTTTCCCGTGATGAAACACGCCAAATTTGATCGTTGTCCCTCCAACATCGATCACGATCAGCTCGTGCATTATATTCACCTCTGATAATGTATATACTTTTATTTTAAAAAAAAAGAGACTAGTCAAATTCTCTAGCCTCTCTTAAGACCCTTAGGCTTTTATCTCTGCTAAATTGCGGTAAACTGCGATGATCTCTTTTGCAAGATCAACAAACGTGATCCCTGTCATCAAATGATCTTGAGCATGGACCATATAGAGATCGATCTCAGTATGCTCACCTTGGGCTTCTTTAGTCAACATCTCAGTTTGTACGTTATGGGCGTTGACAAGGGCTTCATTAGCCTCTTTTAACTTTTCTTCAGCTAACTCAAAATCACCTTGTTTAGCGGCTGTGATCGCCTCCATCGCATGGTTTTTGGCATTGCCACCAGCGATGATCAAGCCCATAACGACTTGCATTCTTTCATCTGTCATCTTGATCGTATCCTTTCTTAGCCCATGATCCTTTCAGCTTCGGCTAAAACATTTTTTCCGTTCATCATCCCGTAATCTGACATATTGATGACTTCCATCGGTACTCCAGCATCATCACATTTCTTTTGCACATCAGCTTTCATATAAGCCACTTGAGGTCCAAGCATCAAAACGTCAGGTTTATTAGTCTCAAATTGATGATCGATCTCAGCCACTGAACGGGCAAAGATCTCATAGTCTTTTCCATTTTCTTTCGCAGCTTCTTGCATTTTTTGTACTAACATCGAAGTTGACATCCCTGCTGAGCAGGCTAACATAATAATTTTTTCAGACATGATCGATCCATCCTTTATTCTTTATTTTCTTCATTCATTTGCGCAGCAGCTTCTTGCTCGCAAAGATAGTTATCATATTTTTTCGCAAATGGCCAGTAAAGCACGACCGAGATACATAAAACGATCGCTTGCCATAAAGCCATTTTCCAACCGCCGATCAAGAAGCCAGAGATGATCGGTGGCGTCGTCCATGGAGCTGCCGCCCCAGTTGGTGGGACAAGGCCAAAGTAGATCACCAGATACGTTGAGAGTGCCACGATCACAGGTGTCATGAAAAATGGGATCGCAAGCCAAGGATTCATCACTAACGGGATCCCAAAGAGAAATGGTTCGTTGATATTGAATAACCCAGGAACAGCTTCAACTTTTCCTAATGATCTGAATTGGACCGACTTAGCTGCCACTAGTGTGAAAACTAATAGGCCGATCGTGATCCCAGAACCCGTCAAATTGATAAAGTTGTTGTAAAATTCATTTGTTACGATATGTGCACCATTTTGCATCGTCAATTCACCTTTAGCTAATAAAGCTGCATTATCAGCAGTATTTGGGATCAAAAAGGCTCCTCCGATACCACCCATGATCAAACCACCGTGGACCCCAAAGAACCAGAAGAAGACGACCATAAATGCTAAAACTAAAGCACCTCCCAGCGAATCTGAAAGCCCTTGCAACGGCGCTTGTAAGACATCGTAGATCCACTGTAACATATCAGTCTCAAAGACTTTAGCAAAGAAAGCGTAGACTAACATTGAAACGGTGATGATCACACCCGAAGGGATCATCGCTGAAAATTGGTTAGCCACGTTAGCTGGAACTTGTTCTGGTAAGGTGATCTTCCAACCAGCTTTGGCCATCGCCGTATAACTCCAACCAACTAATAAACCGACGATGATCGCAGCGATCATCCCTTGACCGCCTAACCATGTCATATTGATCGCCCCCGTGACTGGTGAAGTCAAATAGTTTTGCACGATCTGCGGGAGTTTATCGATCTGATCAGCAAGTTGAGTGCCAGTGTAAACAACTTTTCCAGCTGCATTTGTGATCCCCGCACCATCTTTTCCCATCGCCGAAACTAGGGGACTATTGACGACTAAGTTTTGCAAGAGTAAAAACACTGATAGCGCAGTCAATCCACACGGCAAGGCTTCTTGTTTTTCATTGCGGGCATAAACATAGGCGATCCCGATGACTGTCCAGATCGAAATGATCGCAAAAGTCGTTTGGTAAGCTTGATTGAAAAAAACTGACCAGCCGATATCTTTGAACCATTCTTGGACAGCCGGGATCGGGAACGAATTCAAGATCAAAAAGATCGAACCGATGATGATGAAGGGCAAAGCATAGACCATCCCGTCTTTTAAAGCAACAATAGCTTTTGTATTGACAAATTTCATGATCGGAGGCAGGACCTTAGCGTTGATAAACGCTCCGACTCTGCCTTTCTTTTGTTCTACCATGACCCATTTCCTCCATTTTATAATTTTGTTTAACCGTTTACAAAAAATATGAATATCTCACAAAAATGACTATACTTTTACATCTATTGTAAACGCTTAACTTTTTTTACAATTGTTAGTATATATTAAATGTTTAAATTGGTCAACTCATATGTATCAAAAGTATATACAAAAATAAAAAACAAAAAAATAAAGCATCTGATCGTACTAGATCAAATACTTTATTTATATTCTTCAGCGATCGCTTGAATACTTTTCTTTTCACTTTTGGCTTGAATGATCAATTTGATGATCTGTTTATCGTCTAAATCACTGATATCTAATCCACTTTGCTCAAGTTCTTGTTTAGCTTGTCTGATCTGAGCTTTTGAGATCTTATTTTGACGAGCTAACTTCGTCGCGCTTTGTTCTGCACTTTCAGAACGGTCATCTGGGCTTTTGACAGTATATCCTAACCGTCTCAACTGGGCATCATTTTCTTTTTTCAATGCTTGGGCTTTTTGGAAGATATCTTCATAATACGTTTGCTCGATCCCGCTATAACCTAAGATCACCGCTAATTGAGTGTTTGACGAAGTATATTCATAATTTTTAGTCAACGAGGCTGCTTTTTTATAAGCTTTAGCAAAATTCGCGCGCTGAACACTGACTTCTTTTAACTCGACTTGTTTTTCGATCGCCCGTTTATTCAAAAGTGGTGAACCGTCTTTGACTTGTTCTGTCTTATTGAACGTCGCCTTAGCTTTCGTATAGGCTCTTTGATCGATCTGTGCGAGTCCTTGTTCGTAAAGCGTGACTTGTTTCAAATGAGCTGTAGCCTTTTGATCGTTAGGCCGCTTTTTGAGCGCATCTTGAAAAGCGATCTTAGCATCGCGATAATTCCCATCATTTAAATAGCTTTGACCTGAATCGAAGGCATTTTGGTAGATCTTATCAGTCTCAACTTTTTTAGTTAGACCAAAACCGATAAAGCAGACTGCTACGATCACGCCAACGATACTCCACCAGATCCATCTTTTCATCACTGACCCCTCTTTTCTTTAGCTAAAAAAGACCATTACCTTAAGTGGCAACGGTCATGAAACTATACTGGCATAAATAAGGCCAAGATCGCGACTGCCACTAAGCCCAAAACAACGGAAAGCCCCATCGAACGTGAGCGGTAAGCGACAACGATCACACAGATCGCTGCAAAGATCTTTGCCATATATCCAAGGCCAACAAAGGTGTAATCCTTGGTATCGATAAAAACATCTTTAACAACAAGTGCCGTAAATAAAGAGACTGGCACATATTTCATCCATTCATTGAACCACTGTGGGATCTGCCGTGTCGAAAAGATCCGCAAAGGAATAAAGCGTGGTAAATAGGCAACTACCATGGATAATAAAATCAAGATCAAATGATCCATATTAGACATACTCATAAGCTATTCCCCCGACTTGCTGATAACTTTTCGACTTGCTTTAGGCTTGATCTTCTTTAGTAAAAAGCCTTTTTCACGTCCATGCTTGACCAAATAGTCTTCGATCATAAAGCCGATCAAAGAAGCAAGTAACGTCGCAACAACAAGTCCCATCGTACTCTTGATCAAGACCATCGCAATGATCGCTAACACCGCCGCTAAAAAGCTGATCACGATCGTCAAAACATTCTTGACTTGCATCACGATCATATAAAGGAAAAGTGCTGTTAATGCAAAATCAACGATATCTAAATTGATGGTGATCATATTTCCGATCAAGCTTCCGATCAAGTTGGCCCCTGTCCAAAATAAAAGCGAATAATGTTCAACAAGTAGAGCATCTTTAGGGGTCCATGCTTTATCAGTCGCAGATTTCAAATAGTTGACTGCATAGTTTTCATCATTCAAAGAAGCGGCAAAGAGATATAAAAATTTCTTGCTAGTCCCCCGCATATACTGCGACAGACTTGAACCAAGTAAGGCATACCGCAATTCTAAGAAAAATAACATGATCAAGATCGTATGCATCGGTGCATTGGCAACTAACATCGATGCGATCATAAACTGCGCTCCTCCTGAAAAGACTAATAATGAAACTAATGTTGTCATGAGCCAATTAAAACCAGCGGCGTGTAACAAAACACCACAGGCTAGTCCGATCGGGATATAACTAAGACATAAAGGGAGCGAGATATCAAAGACCTCGCGCCAACGTGGTTTCTCTTTTTCCACAAAAAAGCCTCCATTAAAGAATCCGGTCCCCTGACCGTAAAAATATTTGAAACGTATCCACTTATTTTAAGTGCACACTGGTCAAAAAACTTCCTGCATTCTCGATTATACCACACCAGTATCAGACAAAAAACCTTCCCTAAAAAGATCAACCAATGATGATCTTCTCTGTCGGAAGCTTATAGCTAAGATCGCGGTCACGCTTGCGAATGAAAAACATCAGCGTATATAGCATCCCGATCCGTCCGACAAACATCAAGACCATGATCACGATCTTTCCTAAAGTTGAAAGGCTTTCTGTGATCCCAAGCGAAAGACCTGTCGTTCCAAACGCCGAAGCGACTTCAAAGACAAGTGCTAACAGCGGAGCATCTTCTGTGACTGATAAGATAAAGACCGCACAGACGCATAGAAGAGTCGATAAACTTACGACAACGATCGCTTTTTGCACATCACCTTGACTGATCCGTCGATTAAAGATATTGATATTATTACGCCCGCGAATAAATGAATAAAGATATAAAATAAAGATCCCGATCGTTGTTGTTCGGACTCCGCCACCGACTGAACTTGGACTAGCACCGATAAACATCAGTAAAGCTAACATCAATAACGTCGTATGATTAAAATCATTCATACTATTGATCTGCAGTCCGGCATTACGCGCTGAAACACTATAAAACATTGCTGACATAAAGTTGCTCAAACTATCTGCGCGCAACTTGAAGCCTTCATTTTCAGAAAGATAAAGCAAGACCGTTCCCACCACTGTAAAAATAACTGCAAAAAAGACAGCTAGTTTACAAAAGAGCGAAAAACGAAATTTTCGGCGTCCAGGATACTTAAATTTATAAACGAGCCAAGCTTCGATCTCAGTCAACACAGGATAACCGATACTGCCGATCACGATCAAGACCATAATGATCAATAAGAAAAGATGATCGTTACGAAACGGAATGATCGAATCCCCAGTCACATCAAACCCAGCATTGGTAACTGCGCTAACTGAGATATACATCCCATGAAATAGATCTTCGCTAAAAGTTGGATAGACCTCGTTCCACGCAAAATAAAGTGAAAATAAGATCCCAAAGATAAGTTGGACCATCAGCATCAGTCCAAAGACAGACGTCACCAATTTGACCATCCCACTCAAACGTGGCTGATTCATATCAAATTGGATCAGTTGCCGTTGATGCAGACCGATGCGTCTTCCAGTCAAGACCATCGCAACAGTCGCTAACATCGTAACCCCAAAGCCCCCAACTTGGAACAAGACTTCCAGTAAGATCACCCCGTATTGGTTATAAACTTGATCGATCGGAAAAGTCGTCAAGCCTGTCACACTGATCGTTGAGATCGCCATAAAAAGGTCATCTAAAAGCGTTGTCTTTGGGGCATCGGGTAATTTAAAAACTGGTAAACATAGTAAAAAAAATGTCACTAGCGTTGCGATCGCATAGTAAGCGACCAATAATTGGATCGGAGTCGCCTCTCGATATTTCATCCCGATTTTCTTTTTTAGCTTATAAAACATACTTCTTATCACTTGATCGCTTTCATTTTAGTATAACTGATCACGATCCGTTGCTTAAGATCGATCGCAGTATTAGTCATTTCGTATTCGGGATCAAAGACGATGATCGCTGAATTTCGCAATTGCTTTTCGATGGTCCCTTTAAAATGGTGCCGATGATAAGAAAAGGCAACATGAGTCCCCTTAACGAAAGGTTTTCCAGCACTACTGATCTCGATCTTCTTTTCTTCTTTGCGACGTACATTACGTTTACGTTCCATCTTTTGATCCCCCTTGTACTTTTGTAATTCAATTATAACGCAAAAACTGGCCAATTAAATGACCAGTTTTTTAGCTAAACACCTTTTCGTAACAAAACGACCGATTTCTTGAGAGCTGACCAAATTCCTCGTTGATCATAGACTAAAACATTAGCTTTATACATCTTAGCCGAAAGAACGGCTAAGACAACTAGCGAGCCACCTAAGATCACAAGCGAGAGCACTGCACTCAAAGTCGTTGCTAGACCTTTAGCTAAGAGAACAGGCATGATAAAGGTCGAGAAAAATGGCAGGTAACTCGTCACCGTCACTAAAATATTATTGGGATCATTAACTGCCATCACTAAGCCTAAAATATACGCGATCAGTAACAAATAACTGACTGGCGCTACTGCTTTAGGGGCGTCTTCTGCCCGGTTGACTAAAGAACCGCATAAAGCAGCCAAAACAGCATAAAGCAAGCAACCACCAATAATAAAGAGCAATAAGAAGACTAAATAACTACTGGAGACTTGATCAAGATCGACCATTTTAAATAGACCCTTGACATTTTCATCATTTTGAAAAGCAAATTTAGTCCCAACGAGTAAAAGTCCCATTAAAAATAATTGCGTGAGTGTCGCCAAGATCACACCAGCTAATTTCCCATAAAAATGCGTCTTAGCACTCGTACTTGACAAAATGACTTCCATGATCCGCATCCCTTTTTCACTTGCGATCTCTTGTGCGATGATACTAGCATACGTCATCACTAAAAAGAAAGTAAAAATACAAGCAACATACGCGATCATAAACTCAATATCTGAAGTATCATCTTTGATCTGAACTTGCCCATCTGCCTCAAAATCAACTTTTTTAGGCGTTAGTTGCGCTGGTTCAACGAGAGTCTCGATCTGCTTTGGTGTGAGCTGATAAGCGTTTGCTTTTAAGCCTAACTGCACATTGGTTACCGTTTGGGTGAGCTTTTGCTTTAAATTATTTCCCGGGATATCTTTCCCATAGACCGTACTCGTCAATTGGACACCTTTTTGCTCAACTACTAAGTAATAGTCGATCTTTTCTGCTTTGAGCTGGGATTTGGCCTCTTTTAACGACGATAGTGGGCGATAGCGAACTTGAGCTTGTTTTTGTGCGACAAGTGCTTGCGTCAAAGCCGGTTCTTTAGTATAAACACCAATTTTTTGCAAACTTTGGTCTTCTTTGGCGAAATTTGCAAAAAAGATCCCCCCTAAAACTACGATAAAGGGTAAAAAGATCCCGATGATAAATGAAGGGGTCTTGATCGTTTTAAAATAAACGTCTTTGGCAATGATCCAAAACTTACTCATCTCTTTTCACCTGCCCTGCTTTTAGTTTGAAGATCTCTTCTAATGAGAGCGGTTGCTGACTAAAAGTTGCGATATAATCATCTTTTAGCGCAAACTTAAAAAGTTCTTTTCCTGCTTCTGGTGTCGTCAAAGTCACTTCAAAGAGTTTTTGTTTTTCTTTGACCTTTTCGACATATGGTAAAGCTTCCAGCTCGGCAAGCGTCACTTGCGCTTCTAAGAAGACTTTGATCCGTCCAAAAGATTCACGGATATCAGTCACCGTTCCGGCTAAAACTTCTTTTCCATCTTTGATCATCAATAATTGATCACAAAGCTCTTCCACATTGGCCATATTATGACTAGAAAAGATCACACACGCTCCAGCTTTTTTGAGCTCTAGGATCGCTTGTTTCATAATGTCTGCGTTCAAGGGATCAAGTCCACTGAACGGTTCATCTAAGATGACAAGTTTAGGTCGATGGATCAAGGTCGTGATCAATTGAACTTTTTGTTGGTTTCCTTTTGAAAGTGATTTGATCTTGTCACTCTTTTTACCTTTCACGGCAAACTTTTCTAACCATACATCCACTTCTTGTTTGAGTTCTGAGGCTGGTATTCCCCGTAAATTCCCAAAATAAATGATCTGATGCTCGACTGTTTCTTTAGGATAAAGTCCACGCTCCTCAGGTAAATACCCGATCAAATTTTGATGCTTTGGTCCGATCGGTTCTCCATTCCATAAGACTTCACCTTGATCAGCTTGCATCAGACCTAAGATCATTCTAAAAGTCGTCGTTTTGCCTGCACCATTTTGTCCGATCAATCCTAAGATCTGTCCATCTTCGATCTGAAAAGATAGATCATTGACAGCTTGCATCTGGCCAAAGCTTTTGTTGAGTCGCTTTACTTCTAACATACCCTACCCCCTTATTTATCTTGTAAAACAGCGAAATACTTTTCCAAATAGATCTTATGTGCGACTGTAATAATGATATTTGACAACATGATCTTTTGCTCAGGTTGATCAGCCGTCGTCAGCTCTAAAGCTTTATGTTCAAAAACTGCTGTTAAAGTTTGTTTCAATTCTTCACAAAAATAACGGTAAGCTACTTCTGTCGCATATGATTCTTGCTGAACTTTAACAAGGAGTTTAAGATCATCTAGCGGTAAGACTGTTTTAGCTAGAGCAATGAAAAATAGATATGCGAGTTGTTCGCGCGAATATAACTTTTTTTCTGGGCGAGCGATCAAATTTTTTTTGACATAATTACTGATCATTGAAGGAGTCAGTTTGGTCCCTAATAATTCCTCTAAATAACTATTGATAAAATTCGATGTTTGTTCTAGATAAAGTCCTACTGTCGGGATCTCCTCAAACGTTGGTAAAGAAAAATCTTTGATCGTTTCCTGTAACCTTTTTTGCATTTCAGTCGCCATTATCATATTCCTTTCACATTTTTAATTATAACTTAATTTAAAACTGCGAGCTAGTTTTAACTTTACAAAAAGAATTTATCTGTTTATACTCAATATACCACAAGTTTTTCAAAAACCGCTAAAAAGATATTCAATATTAAGGAGGTTCTTAATGAACTACAAGATCGTTACTGATTCTGGTGCTAACTTAACTGACTTACCAGGTGTCACTTTTGAAAACGTCCCGATCACGATCATGGCAGATAAAAAAGAGTATCGCGATGATCGTTTTTTAGATGTCACCCAAATGATCACTGACCTGAGTCAATTAACAACAAAGAGTAGTACTGCTTGTCCTAACATCGATCAGTGGATGCGCGCCTACGCAGGTGCCGATATCGTCATCGTTTTTACGATCACTGGAGCACTCTCAGGTAGTTACTCAGCAGCTGTCCAAGCACGCGAACTTTACTTAGAAGACCATCCTGAAGCTAAGATCTTTGTTTTAGATAGCACCTCAGCGGGGCCACGAATGGAACTTCTGATACATAAAGCAGTTACTTTGATCAATGAAGGGGTCTCATTTGACGGGATCAAACAAGCTCTTACGCTTTATTTGACAAAAACAAAACTGATCTTTTCCCTTGAATCGTTGACCAATCTTGTCAATAACGGACGGGTCAGTCGCGCAACGGCAAAAGTCGCAAATTTATTGAAACTTCGGATCGTTGGGACTGACACAGATGGAAAATTGACTCCGCTTGGAAAAGCGCGTGGCCAAGCTAAAGCCTTGTCATTGATCTTAAATGAAATGGGAGCCAGTGGGTTTACCGAAGGAAAAGTTTGTATCGCCCACTGTTTGAACGAAGCAGGCGCTAAACTACTGGCTGAAAAGATCAAAGCGCAACACCCTAAAGCACAGATCACTTTGACTAAGACCCGTGGGATCTGTAGTTACTATGCCGAACAAGGTGGTCTGATGGTCGGTTTTGAATGCTTGTGACAAAATACCTACGAAGAAAGAGGCGCATTCGTTAGCATTTTGTTAAGCTAACTTTTTAGTGATGAAAAAGAAATTCAACAAAAAGAAATTATTATTGATTCTCGGAGCACTTTTAGCACTGATCTATCTGGGGGGTAATGCCTACCTAGTCAATTATGCTTTTGTGCGTGATTCAGCTACTCTTGGAGCCTCAGCGCCTAAAAAGGCGAAACTTTTGACAGCTGATCAAAAATGGCTCAAGACGCAAAAGACCCAAACTTGGCAGGAACGTTCAGCTGACGGTAAATTAGAACTCAAAGCTTTGTATTTACCTGCTCAAAAGCAAACGTTAAAAACGATCGTCATTGCTCACGGCTACCGAGAAAATAACTTACGGATGGCAAGTTATATTCGCATGTTTCATGATCTCGGTTATAACGTCCTTGCCCCTGATGATCGTGCCGCCGGTAAAAGTGAAGGAAAATATATCACTTTTGGCTGGCTTGACCGTTTAGACTATCAAAAATGGCTCACCCAAGTCATCCAAAAAAATGGCTCTGACTCAGAGATCGGACTCTTTGGCGTCAGCATGGGCGGGGCAACAGTCATGATGCTCAGCGGTGAAAAATTACCTTCGCAAGTCAAAGCGATCGTCGAAGATTGTGGCTATTCTTCGATCAAAGCTGAATTAGGTGAGCAACTTTCAGCTCAATTTGGGCTTCCAAAAGAACCGATCTTGACAACTGCAAGCTGGTTGGCGCGCCCATTTATCGGTTTTGATTTCAAAGACGGTGATACGACAAAACAATTGGCCAAAAATAAACTACCTACCCTTTTCATCCACGGTTCAAAAGATCGTTTTGTGCCAAGCGAGATGGTCTATGAAAATTACCAAGCCAATAAAAGCACAAAAGAGCTCTGGGTCGTCAAAGGAGCAGCCCACGGTATGTCTTACTATGAAGATCCAAGCGCATATACGAAACGCGTTGGCGATTTCATGGCTAAATACCTAAAATAATTTTGCATACAAAAAAGAGGTCGCGTCACACGCTGACCTCTTTTTATTAAGCATTTAATTCTTCTTGATCGTTTACATCAACGTAAGTTACTTTACTACGTTCGATATTCATTGCGACCCAGAGAAGACCTACAGCAACTACGATGTAGATCAATTGAACTCCGACTGAGATCAAGATCTGGTTCGAACCTAGACCAGATGTTAGTGCTTCACGGAAACCGTAAACTGAGTAAGTCATCGGCAAGAATGGGTTGATCAATTGGAAGAATCCGCCCATCGCCCGTGTGATCTGAATTGGGAACGAACCACCACAAGAACCAAGTTGCAAGACTAAGAAGATGATCCCGATAAAGCGTCCGATATTACCAAAGGCGATCGCTAAGAACATGACGATGTAGGTACTTGCTAAAGCAAAGAACCAAGCATTGATCAAGGTTGCACCTAGATGTTCAGGATGAAGACCAGAAGCCATCATCAAGAGAATTTCAACGACTGAAGTTCCTGTTGCCATGATCGCACCGATCGCAAGCTTACTTGCCCACCATTCAGTTGCCGTTGCATCTGGATCAGAAAGGCGACGTATTGGGTAAACAAGGTTAAAGACTAAGGCGCCAACATATAATGCAACTGAAAGCATGTATGGTGCTAAAGCATAACCGTAATTTGGCACGTAGCTGTAATTTGTATGCTTGAGTTCAGTTGGCGATGCAAACATATTTGAAGTCTTCGAGGTCACATTCTTTGTATTGTCGTTGACTTGAGTAGCACCTTTAGCAAGAGCTGTCGCAAGTTTGTCACTACCTTGACTCAACTTAGCAGCACCAGATGACAATTGTGGGGAATTAGCAGCTAGTTGTTTTGTACCATCGGCTAATTGATCTACCCCAGATGTCAAGGTCGGTACTTGGGCATTCAATTGCCCTAAACCGCCAGCTAACTGACTCGCACCACTTCTTAAAGCAGCCGAGTTAGCTGCAAGTTGGCTCGTACCATTTGCTAATTGACCGATACCAGATGTCAAGGTCGGCACTTGGGCGTTCAATTGCCCTAAACCACCAGCTAATTGGCTCGCACCACTGTTCAAAGCTGCTGAGTTAGCTGTTAATTGACCTGTACCGTTTGCTAAACGGGCAATACCAGTCGTTAACGTTGGTACTTGGGCATTCAATTGCCCTAAACCGCCAGCTAATTGGCTTGCACCACTGTTCAAAGCGTTGTTGTTAGCTACTAATTGATTTGCACCAGCTGAAGCTTGCGCAACACCATTTGTATACGTCGTGATACCTGTTGCTAATTCTTTTGAACCAGCGGCTAACTGATTTGCACCAGCAGTCAATTTTTGTAATTGTGCTGGAACTTCTTTTAATTTATCAACATCTGAAAGATCAGCATTTTGAAGCTGCGCCAATAAAGCATTGACTTGTTTACCAGCTTCATTCAACTGGTTAGCTTGTTGCACAACACTACTTAATTGGCTTTGAACGCCATTTAATTGATCGCTAAATGTTTGAGCTGCAACACCAGCTTGTTTAATGTTTTCACCGGCTGCTTGGTTCTTTTGAATAGCATCGGCTAGTTTAGCTTGATCTTCAGCTGATAATTTATCTTTATTAGCAGCTAAAACTTGAGCAACATCTGTCGCTGCTGTCTGTACGTTTGAACCTGCACTTTGTAAGTTTGATGTCAAAGTTGACTTAAATTGTTCTGCTTGACTATTTACACTTTGCATGACATTTGGCACGCTTGTGATCGTATTTTGCAGCTCACCCAACGTCTTTTGGATCGCTGGAGCTTGCGTCTTCAAAGTCGTTAACCCTTCGATCGCAGCTTGTGTTTGTTCTGATTGTAACAAGGCGAGGATCTGGTTACTACCTTGAGCTAATTGGGTAGCTAATTCTTGGTTGCCGGCAGCTAAGTTATTTGCACCAGTTTGCAGCTTTTCAGAATTAGTTTGTAACGTGCTCAAACCTTTTTGAAGATCCTTCGTCCCTTGCGTATAACTTGAGATCCCTGAAGTCAAAGTCGTTGAACCACTTGCTAACTGACCAACACCATTTGCAAGCGCTCCACTACCATTTTGAAGTTGGAGCACACCATCATTGACTTGACCAACACCAGCTGTATAGGTACCGATACCATTTGCCAATGTATTTGAGCCTGTTGCTAATTGACCAACACCACTTGCAAGCGCCCCAGTCCCATTTTGAAGTTGGGAAACACCATTATTGACTTGATCAACACCAGCTGTATAGGTGTTGATGCCGTTAGCTAATGTATTTGAACCATCAGCTAATTTTAAAACACCTTGTCCTAGCGGTACGACACCTGTTTGGAGTTGGATCACCCCATCGTTGACTTTACCGACACCGGCTGTATATGTGTTAATACCATTAGATAAAGTTTTTGAACCATCACTCAACTGTTCTGAACCTTTAGCAGCTGTGTTAAAACCTTTGCCAACTTGTTTGATCACGCCAAAGATCGTATCAGCATAAGACGTTGAAACTGTTTCTTTGACTTGTGAGTTGACTTGCTTAGCACCTTCTTCACTGATAACTTTACCAATGTAGTTTAAAGAGTCATTAGTTGTATACTTCAACTGCATTTTCTTTGGATTTTTATCCAAAACAGTTGTTGCATTTTTAGAAAAATCTTTAGGGATCGTGATGACCATGTAGTATTTCTTATGACTCAAGCCATAATCAGCTTCTTTTTTCGAAACAAAATTCCAGTCTAAACCGTCATTTTCCTTTAACTTCTTGACCAGTTGATCACCGACATCAAGCGTTTTTCCGTTAAATTTAACAGATTTGTCTTCATTTACGACCGCAACAGGTAAGTATTTAGCATCCCCGTACGGATTCCAAACTGATTTCAAGAAGAATACTGAATACAAAAATGGAATGAACATGATCGCCAAAATCGCCGCTAATAGCATTTTTTGGCTTTTGATATGCTTGAACTCAGCTTTGATCGTTTTCAAGATCGCTTACACTCCTTACTTAAAATTTTTGTTAACCGTTCTATAATATACACTTATTATCTTAAAAAAACAATCCTTATTCATTCAACAGATTCGTTCGATATACCTTTCAAAACCCTTGATATAACAGGAGTCTACCTTAATATCCAAATATTGGTCTACAATAGAATGCGACACATATCTCAAAATGTATACAAATAGAGCCAGATAAGAAAAACTCCCATCTGACTCTATTTGATCTTTAAGATCTATTCGTTTTCATGTTTTTTCTTCGGATCTTCATATCCCAAAAAGAATGCACTTAAAGTAAGTAACGTTCCCAAGATCCCTAGATGTTTTACCTTTGTTTCACCGGTTTGTGGTAATTGAGCTTTTGAAACTTCTTTTGTTGCTAAAGTAGTAGAAAAAAGATCTTTAGGCGTTTCTTTATTATTAAGTACTACTTTGGCAAACTGATCTTTTAATAAGCTTTGCTCTAAATGGGTGTCATCTAAGTCTTTTTCAGTCTGAGGTGCTACCGTTTGACTTAAACTTTGAACTTTATCTTGTGGCATCGCACTTGCTTCTTTTTCACGAACAAACACACTAACAACTAACATATCCTTAGTTTTATCTGGATATAGGATCGTAACTACTCCATGTGTTTTTCCAACTTTAGTCACTACAGGGCTCTCGTGCCAACTATATTTGGCCTTTGCTGGTAAAGTAGAGCGGTTAGCGACGCCAGCTTCTGGCGCAAGCTCTTGACCTTGAACAACAGTTACGACTTTTCCTACTGGCATATATTTATCAGCATCGGTCAAGCCTTTTTGGTACTTATCCTCTCTGGACACTTCTGATAAAGCAACTTTCTTTGGTCCATTCACTCTTTTTACCTTGATTACTCTGGCATCTTTATCCCCTTTCTCTTTTGTCGTATCTGAGACTTCTTGCACTTGCTTCTTCGTTTTTGCTGGTAGAGCAGTTTTGTTTGAGTCTGCTTTTGTGGGCACTCCTGGCTCACTTTGAAAATATGTGTTCTTTTGAGTTGCAGGTTTGTGTTTATCGCTATTTGTTACTTTGACAACAGTCTGTTTTGGACTATCTGAGCGAGTCCCTTTACCCTTGTTTTTCTCTACTGTAGTTAGATATTTTCCGACTTGAACTGAAGTCTTTTGAACTTCTGGCTCGAGACTATGCTCCTGTTTGTTTGCCTCTTCAACTTTGACATGCACGTCTTTACTACTATCTAGATCAGTCACTTTAGCTGTCCCTTTTGTTTTTGCTGGTAAACCTGCTTTATTTTTTACGCCTACTTTTGGAACTTGATCTTGGATCACCATCACTGCATGGTTTGCTACCGTGTGTTTCTCTGCATCTGCGCGTGGCGCTGTTGAGCTCACTACTGGCAATTTAGTTTTGTGCAGATCATTTTCTGCTTTTGTCTCAGTTGACACAACACCTTTGTTTCCATCTAAGTCAGTTACCTTGACTGTCCCTTTTGTTTTTGTTGGTAAATTTGCTTTATTTTTCGCACTATCTTCTGGGACAAAAACTTGGCCTTGGGACATCGTTGCTGGTTGCTCCGCCGGCGTATACTTATCTGCAGCTGTCTGTTCTTTTGGTTGGTGCTCTGCTGGAGTTACTTCTGATGTCTTTGCACTTACCACTTTCACTTCAACTGGCACTTCTTCTTTACTACCATCTGGATAAGTTACTACGACTGTCCCTTTTGTTTGACCAACTTTTGATGTGTCGGGTACTTCTTGCCAGCTGTATTTTGTTGACGCTGGTAGTTTGGCTTTATTTCTTACACCTGCTTCTGGGGTAGGAACTTGACCTTGAGTGACTGTTACTGTTTGACCTACTGGCGTATACTTATCTGCTGCTGTCTGTTCTTTTGGTTGGTGCTCTGCTGGAGTTACTTCTGATATCTTTGCACTTACCACTTTCACTTCAACTGGCACTTCTTCTTTACTACCATCTGGATAAGTTACTACGACTGTCCCTTTTGTTTGACCAACTTTTGATGTGTCGGGTACTTCTTGCCAGCTGTATTTTGTTGACGCTGGTAGTTTGGCTTTATTTCTTACACCTGCTTCTGGGGTAGGAACTTGACCTTGAGTGACTGTTACTGTTTGACCTACTGGCGTATACTTATCTGCTGCTGTCTGTTCTTTTGGTTGGTGCTCTGCTGGAGTTACTTCTGATGTCTTTGCACTTACCACTTTCACTTCAACTGGCACTTCTTCTTTACTACCATCTGGATAAGTTACTACGACTGTCCCTTTTGTTTGAGCAACTTTTGATGTGTCGGGTGCTTCTTGCCAACTGTATTTTGTTGATACTGGCAGTTTAACTTTATTTCTTACACCTGCTTCTGGGGTAGGAACTTGACCTTGAGTGACTGTTATTACTTGTCCTACTGGTGTGTATTTTCCAGCATCTAATACAGCATACGTCACTTCAACGCTAGTATTTGGTGAAGTTGCTGTTACTTTCATTTTTTGCACACTAGTTGCTGGTTTGCCGTTAACTTTTGAGATATAACCTTTAACTTGAGCAAAATTATAACCTGGGAAATCTGCACTAACAGGCGACCATGCATGCCAAACAATATCATTTGTCACAAGATCTTTAAGACCAGTTCGTTGAAATTTTTGTTGTTCATCTGCGACTAATTCTCTCTTTCCATTAGGCTTAGTCATGTAGATCTGCCGTGTAACTTTCCGTTCATTATCGATTTGCTCTTTTTTATGCTGAACTGTATAAACCAACTCACTTGGAGTATCAGTGCCAAATGTATAATCTGTTGTCGTTTGTTGTTTTGGGGCTAATACCCAATTAAGTGGTGCATGAGATGCAACATCTAATTTGACTGTTTCCCCAGTTTTACCCCGAACAGTATAACTTGCCCCGACCTGCTGTCCTGCATCATCAACATACTTAACTGTCACTTCATGATCATTGGCTGTAAAATCAACTACAACTGTTGTTGATGGAGTTGTAAAACTTACATTTTCTTGAGCTGGAACAATTAATTGTGTCGCTGAAGTTGTAAGTAAGACAGCATCTTTTCCACTAACAGCACTAGCTTTATAACCTGCAACAGGTGAGAACGAATACGGCCCAAAAGTCGTGTTCGTTACTGGCGTCCAAGTCGAGTACGTCACTTGCTTTCCTTTGGGCTTAGCAAGATCAGTATATTTATTACGCGAATAGACAACAGTCTGAACAACAGTTTGAGCTGGACTTTTTGGATAATCAACTATGATCGTACGGTCGATCTTATGCTCCAATTCTATGTTATCTTGTGAAATGTCACCTTGCTTGACTCCGATAACATCTACTGTCACAGGCACATTCAAGTACGATCCATCAACAAAAGCTAATTTGACAACTCCTTGTGCTTTAGCGTTAGCTGTCGTTAAAGATGGTGCTTGCTCCCATGTGATCGTTGAAACCAAATTATTTAAAGCTGTTGTATCAACTAGATCAGTTGCAGAGGGTAAAGTTTGGAGCTCATTTTGATAGGCCTTCCCCTCAGATTTGGCTGTTGCACCTAGGAGTTCGAGCGAGACCCCCAATCGATCAAGATCTGCAAAAGTTCCCACTTCTGGGAAAAAGACATTTGCATTTTTAATATCGACCTCAGTCAGTAATTTTTCTGAATCAGTATGTGTACTTTGGGCCGGGACAAGCGTTGTCGGTGCGTTCTTCCAGGTCACTTTGACCCCTTGGATCATAACATTACTATTTTTAGCCTTAAAATTTCCATCTGGTAAAACATCATAAGTTTCCAGTGCAACATATTTCCCATCTTGATCTTTTTGGTAAGTGGTAAGACTTGCGACTGCTTGACTCGCCATTGGAAGAATATTTTTATCACTTGTCTTATGCGTTGTCAGGGATGCAGCAGTCCCGACTAAAGCTCCATTTGCATTCCAGCGAATATTTTCGTGCCCATCAGTAACAAAGATCGGGGCATAAGTATATCTTAACGTTCTATTTGGAAAATAGGTCGTCACTAACACATTATATAATCCTGGCGAAGTCTGTTTTGTTGGTGCAACAAGCAGATCTCCCTGTGGAGTTATTGTCACCCACGCTGGCGTTCCTCCACCCAAACCATAAGACTCACCTGTTGGTCTATCTGATGTATTATATTTGACCGCTGAGACCGCTCGCTCACCTTGTTTGACTGTTAATGGGGCATAGCTGGGCACATAATCGATCAGATCAGTCCCCAAGGCTAAGTTATTGATCCCCCACCAATTAAAGGCATTGTTGAATGCCGCTTTAGTAACTTCTGAAACTTTATTTCCAAAGGTTACGCTTGCATCTGCTTCGCCAAATGAAACACCTGTTGCATAAGCGGGACGTGTTGTTGTATCACCATCTTTATTATTAAAATGCATAGACCAATCTCCCTGCTTATTGACCGAGTCCAAAGCTTTGACGGCAACTAAATATTTTTTAGCTTTTGTAGTACTTCCATTTGCATATTTTACGCCAGCAACTGTTTTAAAACTTAAAGGGAGCTCTTCTTCATCTACCGCCTTAAGTTCAACTTTATTGTCGATCCCTTCTAAACGTAAAAATATCCCTTGCTGTGCGCCATTTCGCACCAATTTAAAAAGTCGCGGATCTGTCAAAGTGATCTTATTTTTAGTGGCCACGCCCCACATCGCGATCATTCCCATTGGATAAATAGGAAATTTAGTCTCAGTATTACCTAAATATTGTTCATAAGCATAACCATTGATCCCATCTGAGCTATTATCTTGCATATCATCAGACAGTTCTAATGTTCCATGATCTACCTCAAGTGTGGCACTAACATTATTGGCACTTATCCCGCCATAAGAGATCAAGGGACTTCCTACTTGTTTAGAATCAGCATCCATCAAACGTTTGATCTTTAGAGAAGCATCTTTTTTGATATCAAGTGTACCGTGAATATTGCCCTTCGTTAGGTCAGAGTTATCGGCATAATTTTGTGTCGAACCCCAGTTTAAAGTGAGTGGGGCTGAGTGGACACCAGCTCCATCACTTTGGATCCCATTATTTGTGTTTCCATTATTATCTTGCAATGTTTCGATCTTTAGAACTGCCCCTTCATTTAACACTAAATTATCTGGGTTCCACAGAGCATTTGAAACACCATGGCCCATATAAAATGAAGCTTTCGCACCTTTTAATAGTCCCATGTTATGATTGTTATTTACAAAATAGACACCTCGTGTATTCGGTGATTTACTTGCATTAACGACTAATTTCCCGCTTGATCCGATCTTAACATCAGATCGCGTCGCCGTTGAAGGGGCATATAATGCCAAAGCAGCTACGATACCACTTGAGGGACGATTTTTTGAAATAGCGTTAAAAGTCAGATCACCATCAATCACCGCACTCCCATTTTCTAAAAGGACTGCGCTATATCCATCAACAAAAGCATACGTTCCCCAATTGGTCGGGGTCGAAATATTTGTCGCTGAGGTCGTAGAATCAACAGTCAAACTAGCTCCTGCATCGATATTTAAAGCCTGAGCCTTAATATTTTGGATCTCGTTACTATAATTATTATTAGCGCTCAAAATAACACTGGCCCCATTCACAACATTAACAGCGCCTGTTGCTCTAACGTTAGTGGCAACACTGTCGTTTGTAACGTCTGTGTGTAGCGCAATATTTTTGCCAGTGAAAGTGACATTGCCATTAGCCACGATATTAGCATTTACATAACTATTTTGACGCGTACTCAACGCTACATTATCCCCTATATTGACATTTTTGGCAGTGATATTAGGATCTGTCACTGTACTTGGTGTCGTAACAACATCGTTTAAAGTGACATCTGCATCTGGGGCATAAACTAAGACGCCATTACCTGCACTTGTCACATGATCAAACGTAACTGTTGCTCCATCACTTTTATCACTTTGAAAGCGGACGACACCATAACCATCAGCATTATTGGTAGAGAGTGCAAGATCTTTAAAGTTTAACTGCCATTTTTTAGTGCTGTCAGCTCCATAAGTATTATTCTTAAACAGCAATGAAGCATCTCCTAGATCAAGTGTCGTTTGCGCTGTTTTCCCCGTGATCTGGACTGCTCGAGCTACTCCTTCTCCATCAACAGTCACATTCGTATCTTTATTAGCATTAGTGACGTTTTGGTCTAAAATAACTTGCGTAACGTTTTTATTATTCAAGGCCGTTTGCAAAGCTTGTATCGTGGCAACATGCACTGCTTTTTCGGCAAATTGCGGGGCTGTTTGTTGGAAAGAAGCAGACGCGCCAACTTGGGCTGCTGATGCCTGACTTGATAACTGAGCCGCACTCGATCTTGTTGGTACAGCTGAAACTGGATCCGTATCGGCTACTGAAGCTACCCCCGCTGCGGTAGAGGCTACTTTAGTTCCAGAAACATCGTTACTTGTATCAGACGCTACTGAACTGGGCGCTTGTGTGACAGTCGCATTTGGCTCAACTGGCTTTTTTTCTTTGAGGTCACTAGCCGGATCTGTGATCTGTTGTTTATTGGTGACCTCATTTGAAGCCACACCTTGTTCTTTAGTCGTTTGTTCGTTTACTTGATCGGCATGACCGACCGTGGTCCCCGTATAGGTCGTAAAAGTCGTTCCGATCAAAATTGAAGCTACTCCAACAGTGAATTTTTTGATCGTAAAATGTTGGTGCTTTGATCGCATCTTTTGTGACTGTAACTTTTGATTGTTCTTCGATAGCATAGTGATCCCCCTTACTATTGTCATAAGTCTTTAATTATAAAACTTACACTTATGTGATACAGCTCTTATCAAAAAAAAGCAATCTTATTGATCAAAGAAAAACTGTATTCTTCTATAAAAGAGTCTTTATTCCATAAATACACAAAATAACGATAATTTTTAATTTAAAAATATAATAAATATAAACTTATTTTAATAGCGAGATATACAACTATTACTCCATTGTCTTAAAAATGATCTCTCAAATATTTAAAGATCCAGAGCTAGACTTACTTTTTACTAAAATAAAATTTCACAGTATACTATATATATCATTCGTTTATCACAGATATTTTTCTTTACCTTAGTACAAAAATAATTTTAGCAAGGGGGATCCTATGCAAATCAGACCAGAAAATATCACTGACTACCCAAAAATCACTTTACTGATCGAACAAGCTTTTGCTAAAGCAACACATCGCGATGGTAATGAAGCACAACTAGTGGAAAAGCTGCGCCATAGTCAAAACTTTATCCCCGAACTTTCTTTAGTTGCCGTAAGTGCCGAACAGATCGTTGGTCACATCTTATTTACAAAAGTCACGATCGAAAACCATCAAGCCTTAGCCCTGGCTCCTTTAGCCGTTTTACCTGAATTTCAAAAGCAAGGCATCGGTTCAGCACTTATTAAAGCAGGACATATAAAGGCCCAGGAACTTGGCTACACTTACTCGATCGTTTTAGGCCATCCAGGTTACTATTCCCGTTTTGGTTATCGTCCAGCTAGTTCATACGACATCAAAGCTCCATTCACCGTCTCTGATGAGTTCTTTATGGCCGCCAAACTTAGTCCAAACGCCCCTGTTCTAAGCGGTATCGTACATTACGATGAAGCTTTTGGGCTTTAAAAAGATCCCTCGTAAAAGCAATGTCATTAAAGCAAGAGAGCTTGTATCAAATTTCTAAATTAAAATTTGATACAAGCTCTCTTATTTGACATCTATGATTTTAGCTGCGGTAAGCATTATGAATATAGCACAATTGAAGAAGTTATTTTTAACTACCTTTGACTCGATCGACCAAGAAAAATATGTTGTCGATCCTAAAAGTGATCTTATACGCCAGAAAAAACTTGGTTTTAAAGATACACTACTTTATATTTTATCAATGGGTGGTGGGCCTATTCTAAGTGAATTACCACAACTAACAGGAGCTATAGCGGGTAGTTCTTTTCTTTTTCACGATTGAGCCCTACCCAGCTATCTCACGATCCCCCCGAAAGAATAACATAAATTAACACATGATCATTTTGAACATCTCTTTAGAATATATTCCAAAAAAACTCGTCTAGCTCTCTAAATCAATGAACTGGTTGAAAGTTTAGAACTCAAGTATGACTATCAATTACTATCGTGCAATGCTTTTTTCAATTTGATAAATTGTGTCACGAGCAAAACAAACCATGTCAGCACAGCAAGACCAAATAAAACATAGTAAGGCTTCTTCATTTCAAAGTAAACTGTGACATTATTCACACCACGTTCTAAGTTGACTTGAACTGTTCCGCGCTCACTAACTGTATATGCACTTGTGCGCCCATTAACAGAAACTTTTTCACTCGGATAAGCTACAACTGGCAGATCGACCGTGGCCACATTTTTTAATTTTATTTGATACTCTAGTGCATTAGCTTGTGGTCGTGGAGAAACCACCATAACTTTATGGTTGATATAGGCCTGATGTAGCAAAATACTTTGCGTCTTTGGATTTGTCTCGATCATGTTTCCGTCAAACGCGACTTTAGGATAATAATCAGTCTCACCATAAGGTATCCGATAAGTATACAGGTCGTAATAGTTTTTCTTACTTATGACAGCCCCTTCTGGAATCGTCGCAAATTTATCAGTCGCCTTCTTTAATAGCGTTGTTGCTGAAACATTGTAGAGTCGCTCCAACACAGGAGTAAGTGTCTGAACATATAAACACATTGCAATACTAAGCACAAACAAGCCCACTAACACTTTTGTTTTACCTTGAAAATGTCTAAATATGCACACTAAAACCAATGATAAGATAGCTGCCATAAAGAATGATGAATAGGTCGTAAAACGATACGGGAACTGGATCACCCCTAAGATCTTCAGAAACTTGATCCGAGCTATCTCAGTATATGGAAAAAGATTTGTCGATAATACGATAAAGATCAGCCCCAAGATATAAAGACTCAATTCACGCTTATCGTGGCGAACAAAGTACCAGCCACCAAGTGCGGTTGCAAGTAAAACGATCCCTAAACCTCGGTTAGTCGCATAATTTTCCAAAGATGCTTGTCACAGATCTTGCATACTATATAAAAATGCAAAGCCAAAACTAGGAGTCCCTAAACGCGTTTTGATGAAGTCTGTCCAAAATGGGTATACGAACCAAGCGACCAAAAGAAAAGTTACTGCTACACTCTTAAGCAGTGTCACCCATCTTTCTTTTGAAAAATGGCGATCTACTATTAATCGACAAAGAAATAAGCAAATAAAAAGCCCTACCGTAATAACAACACTGATCATGTGACTATAAGTCAGTAAAGCCACACCTCCTGCTAGAAGAGACCATTTACGCTGATCACCCCAGATGACTTCGTAAAAACCATACATGGCGAGCGGAATAAAAGTATAGGCGATAAATTCGCCTAAAACGTAATTTCTAAGTCCCAAATAAACATGATAGCTCGAGATCGTATAAAAGAGCGCAAACATTACCGCCCGCAAACGATCACGTGAGAAACCATACATGGCATAGTAAGCACAACTAAGGGTCAAGAACATGAAAAGACCATACCAAATATAAAAAGCCATGATCGGATCAAAAACGAATCTTAGAAGCGCCCAAGGATATAAAAAGACTGTCGGATAAAATAAGAATGAACCGACACCGCTGTTGTGAAAGGTATGCGTCGCAATAAATGTAAATAAATGTCCTGAGCGTAAATTTTGATAGATCTCTTCTGCCCGTGAAAAATGAAAACTACCATCTGAAGTAAAGCCACTCAATAACTGAGTTCTCGCTACCCAAAAGGTAAAAAAGAAACTCAAACAACAAAATAATAATAATATCTCAATATTTCTCTTTGATCTGTTCACTTTATCCACCTCGACCATTAACTATAATCTACTCGTTCCTAAATGAACGACTTGCACTAACAATGTTTTTATCTTCTGAACAAGTAACTCTATTCTTAATAAGCTAAAAAGTACTTGCCTTAATTTTTCAAGCAATGAACATCCTAAATAGATCAACAAACTTCCACCTACAACATCTACTAATAAGATCAAAGGCGCTTCTTTTGCAAGTGAGCTAAAACGCCCCTGCATAAGATGCACCGCTACCATGGGTTGTAAGTGGATCAAATAGACCCCAAACGTCAAAGGAGCAAACCATTTTATCCATTTGATACTTCGAGGATCGAGTTTGAGATCTTTGAAATAAGCTAATAATGCGATCGCCATCAACAGGATCGTAGGTGCTGGATAGTTGACTAAGACCCGTCCATGTCCTGCTTCACCCCCAAAGACTAAAAAGCAAATAAAAGAAAGGAGTACAAGTCCACTAAATACCAGTCGATCGGCGTGCCATAAGTTCCAATCATATAAACGAATATAGCCCCCGATCAAATACAAGACAAGAAGCCATAAAGCACTGTACCCACTGTTAAGTGCTAAAAAATCTTTGACCCGAAAAATAAAGGTCTCGCCAAAAGAAAAGATCATGATCAGCATGAAGAGCATTTTTTGCAATGAAGCTCGACTTAGATTATTCAAAAGATAGTTCAAAAACGGTATAAAAAGAAAAAGCACAAAATACGCAGAAAAATACCAGTATCTTTGATATGAGATCGGCATAAACATCGCCAGGAGATCTTCTTTACTTAGTTTTAAGCCAGGCACTAAAGCTACCACTGCAATATTCAAAACGACTGAATAAAATAAAACTTGTAACCATAAGCGGATGATGTTTTGGGGTTTGTATCGACTCGTAACACCTACATACCCCGATATCAAAGCATAGCAATTAACAGCTCCATAACAGATAATGTCAAGCAACCAACTCAATTTATAATTGAACGTTCCTGTTCCTAATTGTGTAGCTTGACCGAGCACACCCCCAATAAGCAAAATATGATTCAAAACGATCAGATACATCGAAACGATCCTGAGTAGATCGATCCCATAATTTCTTTTGGTCATAAATCTACATTTCTCCCTAACTTACTTTTGTTTTCCCGATCAAAGATAAACAGATATTCTATACAAATACAGGCTGTTATTTGCCATTTTTACATAGCATATCCTTTTACAACCCTATAACAAGAATTATATTTCCAATAAACACGTATAACAAGAAATATTTTACTAGTTTATACAGAAATATATTAAGTTATAATACAGGAAATATTTTTCTATCATAAAAAGTAAATATGATAGGAGTGTATAAATATGAGTTCTAAGCAAATCGATATCGGACAAACGATCAGATTTTATCGCAAGCAGCAAGGAATGACTCAAGAACAACTAGCTGAAAAAAGCAATTTATCTGTTAAGTATATTTCTTTGTTAGAAAATGATGCTTCTACCAATATCAGTATTCAAAATCTCGCAAATATCGCAAATACACTTGAGGTCGATTTAGCCACTCTACTCTCTACTAAAAAACCGCAATTTTCAGATAATTCTACGCCTTACACCGAATTACTCTTTTTAAAACTTCAAAACCTACCTAATGAAGATGCTGAACAATTCAGCAAAGTTTTTCTAGATCTTTTTAGATCTCTAGAGGAATTCCCCAAAAAATAAAAAAGAAGCAATGACGATATGTCATGCTTCTTCATTTCCTATAATATCATTCTAGCGCCTCTCTGCTCCAACATGTGTAGCTATTGATATACGATCAAACACCTACTCACTTTATCGCTTTAATTTTACCACCATTTAAAATCAACTTAGTAACTTATTGAAAATTATTTCTAGACTTATATTATTTCATTTAGATCCAACCATTTTCCTTAGCTAAGAGCACAGCTTCTAGGCGCGAACTAGTTCCTGTCTTGCTCAAGATCGCTGAAATATAATTTCTGATCGTTCCTTCAGCTAAGTAGACTTTTTGAGCGATCTGTTGTGTATTACTTGAAGTTTGCAATGCACTCAAGATCTGTAATTCTCGCTTAGTCAACGGACATTCCTCCTTGGTGAACATCCCTTTGACTAAACGACTCTCATAGACAGTTTGACCATTAAAAACTGTTTTGATCGTTTGGATCAGATCTACACTCGGTGAATCTTTCAACAAATAACCGGCAACCTCATTTTTTATTGCCTTAGCAAAATATTCCTTTCGCGCAAATGTTGTTAAAACGATAACTTTTCCTGACCAAACACTTTCTCTTAGCTGTGTTGCTACATCTAAGCCATTCAAATGTGGCATCTCAATATCTAATAGCGCTATATCTGGTTTGAGTTCTAAAATATCTTTTAAGGCTTGTTGTCCATCATTTGCGACTCCGAGAACTTTTAGATCCGCTTCCAAATCAAGAAGTGTTTGTAGTGCTTGTGCGATCATTACTTGATCTTCTGCTAAATAGATCGTTATCATTTTGTTACCAGTCCTTTCTGCTTTGGAAATACAAGTGTGATCAGCGTTCCATTTTCTGTCGTAAATGTGCTAGTGCCACCTACTTTAGTAACACGTTGCTTGATACCCGTGATCCCAAACGAAGCTTGTCTAGTATCAAATCCGATACCATTATCTTTTAATATGACGCGATAATTTAGAGCATCTTCAGCAAAAGATATTTTAAAAAAGCTAGCTTGACTATACCTGATCGTGTTTGTAACTGCTTCATTAATGACCGCTGCGATCGTTTGTTGGGTCTCCACTTCCCACAAGACTACATTCTCAGCATTTTCAACGATCAACTTGATCTCTGCTTGTTTCAACTTATCACTTGTTCCATCTAAGATCTGGCCCAAGGTCTCGTACTTTAAATCATGTACTATCTGGCGTACAATATCTAAATTTTTACGTGCTTCAGTTGCAATTTGCTCAAGCTGGATCTGAGTTTTAACTGGATCAATTTCTAAAAGCTTCTGAGCTAGTTCGGCCTTTAAAGCCAACAGAGAAAAGCTTTGTCCTAGATCATCATGCAAAGCTTGAGCGATCCGATCTCTTTCTGCTGCTAATAAACGTAATCTTTGATTTTCATTTTGTAAGTTCCGTTTTTGTTTTTGTTTTTCCCCTAAAGAACGTGAAGCCAACACCGGCATAGCTGTCGCTAAGATCATCAAAACTAAGTCAAAGATATCAATATTAGCCTTTACTGACCATAATCCATAGAATACTATTCCAAAACCGAGCGCTAAAAACATATAAAAAAGCCCTAATAAACGTTTAAACTGCACTTTTGCCAGCGGGAAAGAACCGATCAAAAACGACGTGAATATAAATAAATAGATATAGTTAAAACGCCATGCAAAGATCAGATCGATCACCAATTGAACAACGACCCGTAAGCAAAAATTTTTAGCCGTCATAAAGCTATCTCGATAGACTTTAGTATAAAAAAAGAGCAATCCATACCAAAAGTATCGCTCTGATCCAGTTAGCTCACCGATCAAACTGAATACTGGTAATAAAAAGAGTAACCAAAAATACGGAGCAAGCCCTAGGTACTCAGGAAATAAAAGATAGGTGCGCAAAAACTTTTTCATTCTTAATTTGTCCTTCGAATTAATTTTTCAACAGCATAGATCAAACTTACTAAGATAATGCTCCACAAAATAAGCCCAAAAAGATATCCCCAGTTAAACATCTGTCCCTGAATCAACCCACGAGCAAGTTCAGCTACATAATATACTGGCGTATAACGTCCAATAGCTTGAACCCAAGGTGGCAAAGTTTGGAATGGGAACCACAAACCACTGATGATCGCTAATAAAAAGACAATATTTCCTAAAATATTGACTGTGTTTAGATCACGTGACGTTGCTAGCAACATCCCGATCAACATCAACGGAGTAGCTAATAGAGGGATAAGTCCTTCTAAGATCAACCATAATTTCATTGAAAAAACGATACCATTGAATACCCAACCAGTCAATCCTAAAGCCCCTACACAAAAGACGTTCAACAACCAAAAGACACTTCCGATCGATACATAGTATTGCCATTGTTTATACGGAAGTACCTGTAATAATTTAGCATAGCCACTTACATGATCGATCACTAAAGTATTAGCGACCGTCAAAACTGATCCTAGTAAATTAGCATAGATCATCATCGACACAAGATAATCGCGTTTAAATGTCGGATTAGCCGGCATGATCTTGGTAAAAAGTAAATAAAATAAAATTGGTAACAAAATATCAAAGAAGAAAAAATTTGGATTTCTTAAAATGATCCGCTTAAAATTGAGTTTACTTTGATAAAACATCGCTATTCCCTCCAGTGATCTCTAAAAAGAGCTCATTTAACGTACCTTGTTCGATATTTAAATCTTCAAGTTCTGCCAAATAAGGTGTTAATTGTTTAAGAAATTCGTTCAATTTAGTCGTCTGTAAAGTATAATTCCCAACCTCGGACTGTAGCTGCACGACCCCAGCTAATTTTCTAAAAAAACTTGGTTTTAATGAGCTTCTAAAGCGCACCGTCACTTTTTGATATTTCTGTTGCAAGTCCTGCAAAGTTCCAGCAAAAGTTATACATCCATCCTGTAAGATCAAAAAACGTTGTGCGATATTTTGCAACTCTTCTAAATAATGGCTTGTTATCAAAAACGTTTTACCAGCGGCTTGCAGCTTTTTGATCTGATGCCAAAATGCTTGGCGGCTCTCCAAATCCATGCCGACCGTCGGTTCATCTAAGATGATCAGATCTGGATCACCTGCTAAACATAACGCAAAATACAGACGCCGCCTTTGACCACCTGAGAGTTTAGTTATTAATACATTTGATTTCTCAACCAATCCTGCGATCTTTATTAATTCGGCATAACTTTTACTTTTAGGATAATAACTTCGCCACAACTCGATGATCTCCTTGACAGTTACTCGTTCAAGGACAAAATCTTCTTGAAACATCACTCCAAGTGCCTCAGTTTTTAAGCTCTTTTCACCTAAGATCTCGATCTCGCCTTGATCTTTAGGTGTCAATTGTAACAAAACATTCAACAAAGTTGACTTTCCCGCACCATTTTTACCTAAAAGAGCTACCAACTCACCTTTTTTGATCTCAAATCCAACTTGTTTTAAAACAAATTTGTTATCGTACGCTTTGGCAACATTTTTAACTTTGACTACTCTTTTCATCTCTTTCACATCCTTTCCTTTAGTCTAAACAAAGAAGCTAGCCCTTCCTAGGCGTGAGTGTCATACTATTTCATGACAAATGTCACAAAAAAAGTCGCCCCAAAGAACGACTTTTTATGATATTTGATTTTCTAAACCTATTGCTCAGTAGTTGCTTTGACTAAACTCAAAAATTATAATTAGCTTGTAAATTAGAGCTACGTAGAGGTGAGAGCTATGTTGTTTTTAATGAATGCCGCACCTGGACTCTGGCGTCTGCAATGGCGCTTTTCAGATTCTAAAATATTAGCTTCTTTTATTTAAACTATCCGCTAAATTGTACGGATGGTTTATTTTTTATTGTAAATTTACCTTTGATACTTAGTAGCTCGTCCAGCACCAATGCGGGTCAAACGGTGGTCACTCACTAATTTAGCTAGCAAGCGACTAAGCTTACTACTGCTCAAACCAGTCAAAGTGACTAGTTCCCGCTTAGATAAAAGCTCCCCCGTCTCAAACTGCTCTAACACTAATAATTCATCTTTGGAAAGCTCTGTTTTCGCATGCAAAACTGGTAACGTGATCATCACAGCGTTTGGCAGTACTTGAAAACTTGGTTGTACAAACTCATCCACATACGCATTTTTGATCCGTAAGATACCAGTCCCAAACATTTCGATATATTTCAATCTAAAAAAGAGATTAGCAATGATCGGGTTGCGCGGGACAGAGATATACCCCCGCAAGTACTCATCTTTTGTGACTCCAAAAGGTAAACCACCAGGTGAACGGAGCTCGATCCGATCTGCATACATTGAGATCAAAATATTAGCTGAAACATCCCAAGCACGATGGACAAGTGCATTGGCAAGTGCTTCACGAAACGCAACTTCTGGGATCAACTGGGCCTTCTTTCTTGTTGTTCCGCTTATTTGTTCGTATTCATAATACTTTCGATACTGCTTAAGCGCACCTCTAAACTGAAGCAAGAGTGAGCACTGTCTAAACGTTTTTCGTTCCATGATCTCATCGATGCTCTTACCAAATCGGACTAGATCGACCTCAGGAAAGTCATTTTCATCGGCAAGTAACTCTGCAGCGTGATTATACCCAGCAGGTGAAAGAAGATCTAGCGTCTTTAAAATATCAGGCGTGAGTTTTTTGATCCCCAGTTTATCTTGTAATTCTTTTTCAAGCGCTGTGAAATGTAGTTCTTTAGTCGATGTTAGCTGCTCATCAAAAGTTTTTTCCATACCTTGTAACGTCAACCGATTGAGCTCGCCCCGCGAAACTTCGATCGTAGCTGTATCATTTCGTTTATAGGCTTTGCCTTTATATAAATACGGTTTTTCTAACCCCTCAAATACTTTTAAAGCAATAACGTTATGCGCTTCGAGCGTTAACTCAAAATTAGGCCGAGGATCAATGCTATCATTGATCTTATTTTCGATATTCAAACAAGTTTCTTTAGGATCTGTGATTCCGACCACTTCACCACTATCTGTGATCCCAAATTTGATGACCCCTGTTTCGTAATTAGCATAAGCGCTGACTGTTTTAAGAAAAGTATTGGTGATCTTTTCTTTATATTCGAGTGTCTTTGTCTCTTTCATTAGGCCCACCCCTCTCTTGTCCAAATCGTATCATCGTCGCAATCGTTTTGCAACGATTACGCTAATCGTCTCACTTTTTTTGCGACGATAATCTTAATCATCTCACTTTAAATAAAAAAAGGTAATGCCTACCACATTACCTTATAACTCTTTTTCACTTATGATAAAATGCACTTTATATTTTCTTGATATCTAAATCATACCGTTTATTAGACTTTTTACGACTAGCACTACAGGAATTGAATTTATTACTGTTTTCATGTAAATCTTTTTTTATAATTGACTAAATACGGTATCAGCTTTTTCTCTTATATTTAAAACAGCAATACTATCAAATTGAGTCGGATGGGGATTTATTTGTATAATCTTTGCAGATGAGGATAAGTTATTAAGATAAGAACCATAATTACCTTTTGAACCAACTACCAGTACTAAATCAGCTTGTGAGATCCATTGATTTGCCCTCTTCATTGCTGGTTCATAAACTCCTACATGAGAATATACAGGGAATGAAAGCATAATACCATTACATATTGAACAGCGAGGAGCTTTTCCTTTATTCCAAATATCAACTCCATCTTCATGTACCTTGCATTTACTGCAGCGATTAATTGCATATGAGCCTTGTATTTCTGCAACATTTTGAGAGCCTGCTAAAGAATGCAAGTGGTCAATATTAGTGGTAATAATACCATCTACTAATCCTTCTTCCTCTAGTTCAGTTAGTTTACGATGGGAAAGACTAGGTCCTTTTTCAAACATAGCTTTTAAAAAAGATTCACGTAACAATTTATAAGAGTGTTCAGGATGCATCCGAACGAGTGGTTCTAATGATGTTTCAAGAGTTGTAGTAACATTCATTTTTTCCATGTCGGCAATACCGGAGCTATTCGAGATTCCTGCTCCCGTAATAACTATAGTTGATTGACTCGCTAACAACATCTCTTTTAATTCCTGAATTTCTGTCATACTAGTCCTCCTACTTTGAACACATGACTAATTTCTTTCTATAACTATCTTTTTTATTTAATTGATCAAGCATTACAGCAGCAACATCTGCTCTATTAGTTTTAGGTGCACCCGGCATTTTATAACCAGAAGCAGCGTCTTTTACAAGTGGATCTTTAGTCTTGAGACCATCAAATAATGGGCCTGGATAGACCAAAGTCCAATCTAAATTAGATTCTGCTAGATATTTTTCACCTTTTTCATGATCGGCTTGATTTCCTTTTAAGAAAGTCTTAACGCCAATTTTATAGGGATATGAGACATTAAGAATTGTCTCACCAGTCCCCATACTAGATAAGCTAACTATTCGTTTCACTTTTGCTTTGCCCATAATTTTTACTAATCTTGGCATTAAGCTTCCAAACAAATCAGCGGAACTATCCTTTACAGGATTTCCTAATGTTACTAAGACTGCATTACAGGATGTCATTGCCTGCTCCATTTTTTTATCATCGTTAAGCTCACCTTGAACAATTTCAACATTCTTTTGTATTTTCATTTTTTCTGGTGAGCGGACATAAGCAACAATATCATATCCTAATTCTGTTGCCTGCTTGACCACTTCTTGTCCCGTGCGTCCTGTGGCACCTAGTGTAAACAATTTCATTATTCATTTCCTTCTTTCTTTTTATTTGGTTTAAATTGTGCTGAAATTACTAAAATGAATCCACAAATAATAGTGTATATTAAGCCCATAATTACAGAGTATGATGGGGTATTATTAAAATACATAATACTCTTTACGCCTCTATACATGTATGACATTGGTAGCCAATCTGAAAGTGTGCTATAGAAACTGTTCAAAGATTCTGGAATAGCTGTTAATAATGGGGCTGCAAAGAATAAGAGTAACATGAAAACTGGAATGGAGATCAAACCAACCCATGATTCAACACCATTGATAAAAATAATGAATGAAAATGCACATAACGATAAGAACAAACCAAGCAAGTTAAAATTAGGAATTGTTACATCAAGAATTGTTGATTGTAGATAAATTACTCCATATCCAATTACAAATGAAGAAACAACAGCAGATATTAATTGAACTGTTAGTGCACCAAATTTTTCTTTAAGTGATTTGAACTTTACCTTTGAAAATGCAAACCCAAGCAACATTGAAGTACCAAGACATCCTAACCAAACTGATTGGAAAAAGTGAGCCCCACCATTTGCTAAATCTCCAGTTTTATTTACGGTTTCTTTCTTTATAATTAATGGACTTGCCAAGTTTGAAGATATTTCTGCAGGAATTGTAGGCATTCGTTTAGATACATTTTCAAGTAACTGCTTACTCAAGGTTTGATTTAACTGATTAGACATTTCAGTCAATGCTGTAGTTACTTGATTGGTAACAGCCGTCCCCATTCCTTGATTAGTGATGATTTTTAATTCTGCTTTTTTAGCAGTTGGTGTCATTAAACTTTGAAGATTAGAAGAAAAATTTTTCGGTATAACAATTGCACCGTAATATTGTTCCTTATTCATTTCTTTTAATAACTCTTTTTCAGAATTAAAAACTGTCCATTTTATACTCATGGAAGAGTTAGAAGATCTTTTGGCGTTTGTAATTTGTTTAGTTAAATTTTCTCCAGTTTGGCCTTTATCTTCATTAACAATAGCAATTGGTAAATCATTAACTTTCATATGAGTTGATGGAATTGCAGTGATTGAAAAATATGCTCCAATAAATAATGCTACTAAAATGGGTAACCATACAAATTTATTTTTTAGAAATTTTAACATAAAGACATCCCTTTCAACATTTAGATTACTAACATTGTAGGAATTGCAATGCTATAATAAAACTACAAAAAGTAACAAGGTGTTGCATTTATGAAACATATTAAGACAACTACGAAAATTGAAAAAGCTTTATTAACGCTTTTACAGACAAATGACATTAATCAGATAACTACAAAGCAGATAGCACAGACTGCAGATATTAACCGTGTGACTATTTATCGCCATTACAATGATAAATGGGATATATTAGAAAAAATTGAACAAGATTTTCTCCATAAATTAGATATTCCACATGCACATATGATTGCTAATATTCAATTAACTAATCAAACACAGGAAACTGAACCAAAATTAAGAGTATTAATATACTTCTTAGAAGTATTTCAAAAAAACTTTTCCATTCTTCAGGTTTTAATGGGACCAAATGCAAATTTAGACTTTGCCAATAAATTAATGAACTACTTAATCAATCTTGAAGCTAAGTCGCATCCATATATGTATTTAAACATTCCTAAAAATGAACAAGAATTGCTATCTTATTACAGTATTTCTGCATTAATCGGGATAATTCAATATTGGATAAAAAATCCTAAATATTCTGCTAAAGAAATGGCATACTTCTTCTTTAAAATGCGATTTGGAGCTATAAAAGAATTAAAAATGTAATAATTATAAACTATAAATAAAAAGCTCTCAACGACCGTGGGCGCCCCCTAAATTCAACGCACTAAGGGAGAGCCCATTTTCAAATAACCACGCTGGGTCATCGACTTTAGGCACTTCGACTAAACACACAAGTTCACCGTTGTAAGCTAACCGTTCTGTAAGATCAAGCTTAGCTTCTTTGCTTCCCACTGTATTTATGATCAGAGCGACACCTTGACCGTCCGTATATTCAAGAACAGCTTTTGTCACGTCTTCTTGCTTATAGTCGATGATCTTAGCTGGATGAAAAGCTTTAATAACACTTCATCTGCTTGTGGTCGTGGCACAGGTGCTTCGATCAATTCAAGCGCCTCTAGACCACGACTATCTTTTTTAGTTAATGCATAAGCTTTCATTTGCTATCGCCTCTAAATTATTTTTTCGATCCGATTAGATTTTTTAGCATAATTTTGCCCTAAGTAATAGGTGAACGCTATTAACAAAATGAACCCGCCGAAAGTCAACAGGCTGGCTTCGATCCCAAAGTTTCCACCATTCAATAGCGGATGAGCTGCCACCGACTGTGAACCCAAAACAACATTTGTGCCAACGATTCCAGAAACAGGTGTTCCAAAGAGTGGACCTTCAGCAAAATTCCACGCGCTATGAAAAGCACCTGCAAGCCAAAGATCGCCAGTATAGATCCGAAAGAGACTCATCAAGAGCCCAAATAAAGTCAAATTGAGAAAGCCTAAAAACGAGATCCCGCCATTACCTAAGTGCGCCACCGCAAACGCTAAAGCTGAGGTCAAGATCGCCCCACTTTGCGAAATCTCTTTGGTCAGTTTTCCTTGCAGATAACCTCGAAAAATAACTTCTTCGACCATGCCTTGGATCCCAAAACCGACTAAAAATAAGACAAAGAAAAACCAAGCACTATTTTCCCAAGTAACGGTCACGCGAAAAGCTTTACCTAAGACGGCTATGCCCCAAAGCAAGGCAAAAGTGATCGTCCCTAAGACATAACCTGTCCCATAACGGATCAAAGCGCCTTTTTGGTCAAACGGCATCACCTGCTGCAAGCGCGCTTTATCGCCTTTGAATTCTTGGCGCAAAACAAACAAGACGAACCCTTCACCCATCAAGCCAAGCGCTAACGCCAACGGCTGATAAAGCGTGATGTGGCTTACATCAAACATCGAGATCAAACTCGTAATGATGATGGCTATTTGGAGCGGAAGCGTTGCGACCACTAATAACACCATCGTTAGTAGAAGAGTCTTCGCCACTACTTTTACCTTATCCATAACTTCATCTCCTTTTTATATATAAAAATTAAAACATAATCTCGCTTTACCAGCAAACAACATCACTTTGAGAAAAAAAAGAGTGTGTGCAACGTATGTAAAAAATATCTTCAAGATTCCTTTGTTCGGATCTTGAAGATATTTTGTTTATCTATAATATTAATTTTTTGATTTTACAGTTGATCATAATAACTGAAAGGCAAAATTTACTCTTTTATTAAATGGGCTATCTACATTTATTTTTGTCCAACTCGTCAATTCACGTCAGCATCTTTTTAGTGACCACTCATTTTCTTATTTACTCTACTTCCTCAAGCTTAGGCAAACTATTGACCAAGTCAACAGTTTGAACCGAGACATTTATAATTCGAAGCAAGAGCTTAAAAATATACTTGGGATCATCACTAAAATCATTAGGATCGTCAATGACTCCTGACTTTGTTTTATCCTTAATTTGATATTGGTCCATAATCCATTCAATAGCAGAACGACCATTAACAATATACTCATACGACTTTTCAGGAATATCTTTAATTGTTATATCAGTGTTAAAAATAATTGTAGAACGATCGTTTTCAAGTTTACCAGTTTCTGGATTCCTCACTCTAGCAAACTTCATCTTCTTAACTCTATAGTCTGGATTAGACTTCTTTTCAATAGAAACCCCTTTAAATACCGGAACTTCTTCATAATTAAGATGTAAGTCCATTAATTTCTTTCCAATATCAATAAAAGCTTTTTTATTTTTAACGTTAGGAATACGAGGAAAACTTTTCGCCAAATCTAAAGCGTATAAATTTTCATAATCACTAGAACTTAACAAACCGTAGATATAAGCCAATACATCTTCTTCGTCTAATCCCACCAATTTTTTTAGCTGTTCTTGACGAACAGATGAATACTTGCCTAAGCCATCATATAAATATTTAGGTAAGTTTTGCGAACCACCTGCAAATAAATTTCTATCCGGTAAAACATTTAAAGCAAGTAGGGTTAAATCCTTACCTTCTGTTTTATTTGACAATGAAATCATAATGTTATCACTATCTGAGACAGGCAATACCTTAGCCATACGGTATTGCCTGTCTACTAGCTCTTGTGAGTAGTAGACATGCTTTTTAACAAATGGACGATACATTCCTGTGTAAATTCTGTAGTCTTTAAAGGATATTTTTTCTTTCTTCTCAAACCTTTGTTTTAAAGAACGTGTCCAAGAAATAGAGGTATTATCTTCATCATATACACTAGTATCCCCTAAATGTTCATTATAGTAATTCACAAGCGTATTTATTTTTGAATAAACTGCTGTTTCTGAGAATCCCCAAGACCAATCATCCCTACCTGTAGTAATTCCACCAGTATAATCTATAAATAGTCCATCCTTACTTTTTTTGTCCCCTAATTTTAGGAGTGTTTCAAAATTTGAATTTCTTTGATTTATCCAATCCCCTTTTTCATTTGGTTCAATAAGTTCCGCAACATTTTCAATATTGGCAATACTTCCTAATTTCGTTAACTTTTCAAGTTTATCTTTTTTAGTTAGACCATTTCCAATATCAAAATAATGTAAATTTCCTTTTCCTTTGCCTTTACTACTATCTTTAACCAATAAAATTATTGCAACACCTGTCATAATATCAAAGATATTTCCACCCTCATTTGCAATTTGCTTTTTTGATCGTCTCCTAATTTGACCTTTTAAATCAATAACATAAATATCTGAGAATTCGTTCAATAAACTTTTTCTCATTCCGTCCATTGCCACACCATCAATGTATGAACTGTTTGTAATGAAACTAATAATTCCATCGTTTGATAATCTATCTGCAGACCATCTTATCGCTTTTATATACGAATCCATCAATCCATTTTTATTTATCGCTGACGATGTATCAATCCATGTTTTCTTCAATGAATTATCAAGTTTAGGGTATTTAGCCCTTGAATAGTTCTTATCCTCATTATCTTGTTTTGCAGAATATGGTGGATTGCCAAATATTACTGTAATTGGCTTTTCTTGTTGTTTTTTTAACCGTTCATTATTTTCCCCTAGTAGCTCATCCACAAATGAACCTTCACGCTCTGTACTCTCAAATGTATCTGCTAAGACAATACCTTCGAAAGGTTGATATCCATGGTTAGGACCATTTACTTCATCAAAAACAGATTCAATATTAATCGACGCAATATAGTAGCTCAATAAAATAATTTCATTAGCATGTAACTCGTGATTATACTTGTAGAGGATATCTTCAAACGTAATTTCTCCTCCATCCATCTGTCTTTTTAGATATTGAAGGGTTCTTGTTATAAAGGTACCCGTTCCAGTAAATGGGTCTAAAACATGCACATTTTTGCTTGAAAGACGTTTACCAAAATATTTATTTAAAGCATAGTCAACTGAATTAATGATAAAATCAACTACTTCAACCGGGGTGAAAACAATTCCTAACTGCTCAGTAGTCTCTTTAAAACCAGTTCTAAAGAACTTATCATAAAGTGTAACAATAATCTTTTGCTTGGCTTCAGCATTGTCAATTCCAGAAGCTCTTAATTTTACAGATTTATAGAATGGTGCCAATTCTTTTTGTTCTTTATCAAAGCCATACTTAGAAAATTCGTCAACCACATCATTCATAGCGTGAGATACTGGGTTATCCTTAACAAAACTGTAACCCTCAAAAAGAACTTCAAAGACAGGTTGCGTAATAAGATGTTGAGCCAACATTTCAATTGCTTGCTTTCTATCGACTGATGAATTAATATTGTGCTGTAAACTAGTTAAGAATATATTAAAAGCTGTTTTTGCTTCTTCTCTACTATCAATCAAATCGTTAATTTTAGTAATATGACGCTTAGCAATTTCAGCAACATCTTTAGACCAATCTTCAAGATAACGGCGATCACCCACCTTCTTAACAATTCGTCCATAAAACGCTTGTTCCAAATCTGACATCTCATCTAAATCTAATTCAAGTTGAACCGGTTGATTACCTTCACCATTTTCAATATTCTTACCATTATCTTCTGTAACGGCTTCATTAGGTGATGTGTTAGTCCCAATAACATTAATTCTGCCACTCTTCTTTTTATTAAGTTCAAGTTTATTGATCTCAGCTTCAAAACGTTCGTCAGTTGACCGTAAAGCATTTAGTACTTGCCAGACTTCTTTATACCTATCATTATTGTCAAGAACAGCCACGGGATCTGAGTTAGTATCAATCACTACTGGTAAAATAATATAACCATATTCCTTACCTTCAAATTTACGCATAATTCGCCCAACGGCTTGAACAATATCAACTTGTGATTTCTTAGGTGATAAGAAAATAACAGCATCTAAGTTAGGAACATCAATACCCTCTGTTAAAAAACGAACATTAGACAATACCCTAGCTTCATTATCTTCCATATCACTAGCAAGCCAATCAAGCTGAGCTTTCTTTTGAAGCGCATTTAATCCACCGTCAACATGGTGAACATCAACAGAGAAACTATCATCTGCTTGTGCTCCAAGATAATCGTTTATTACATAATTAAACTCTTCGGCAATTTGTTTTGAATGAGCAATCGTATCGGTAAAGGCAATTGCACGTTTCATTGGTGCTCCCGTAATTTCGCCAGTAATACCATTTCTTTTAACCATAGCATTCCACACGCCAATAATTTTACCAATATCATTCGTATCGAGTTCGCTAGTGCTAGAAGCCATAACCGCCTGCATATTTTTGTTAATGTAATTTTCACTAACCGCAAGTACTGATACTTTATAATCCGTTAGATATCCTCGTGAAACAGCATCTCCAAAACCTAAACGAAATATTTCTACACCATACTTTGCTTCATCGTCCATCGATGAAATAACCATACTATTATCATCTGCTTTCTTCTTAGCTTCTGGACCATAAACTTTTGGTGTTGCTGTCTGGTAAAGACGTAACTTTCCCTTCACAATGCTATTATCGTGAACTTTAGTAAATACACTAGCGTCTCCCATCTGACTTGCCCCAGTAGTACGGTGGGCTTCATCAGCAATAATCAAGTCAAATTTAGGATATCCTTGATTTTGTGCTTTAGAAATAACATCAATGGATTGGTATGTTGAAAATACCACCGCCATCGTCTTTTGTGCCTGATTTCGAACATTAGTATAATTCTCCAATAGTTCATCTACGTTAGTTGTAGCAGGAAAACCAACATCTTTAGCACTTAAGTCATCTACACCTGTTTTCTTTTTCGTTGCCTTTTTATCAGATACAACGGAAAATGAAACCATTGAAATATCATCCGACTTATCAGAATTCCAGTTAAATAGTGTTTGCGAAAGTAACTGAATACTTGGAACTAAGTATAAGACATTAAAATTATCCGTGTCTGTTTCTGTCATTAGTGCTTCGGCAATCTTCAAACTTGTAAAGGTTTTCCCTGTCCCTGGAGCCATGACAAGCTTCCCACGTGTATTTTCTTTAAAATACGCTAAGGATTTTTCAATCGCTTCCTTTTGATAATCTCGTAATTCTTTAGGCTCACAACTTAAATTTTCATTTTGGGAATCAAAGTCAAATAGTTGCCAATCAAAATTTGCATTTTGAAGTTGTGATAATCCAATGATTGAAATATCTTTTGATAATTCTTCAGTTGCTTTTTTAGCATTTTTATTCCAATCATCAGTTGATGAAATAATCATTCCATCAGCGTAGTAATCTTTACAACTTTCAGCAATAAAAGAGTTAATAGTGTCTTTTCCTACTTTTCCTTTATAGTACTTAGCTTGAACTGCGGTAAGTTTTCCCGTGACACGATCTTTAGCGACAATATCAACACCGGTATCTTGTTTAGAAATATTATATTCTATTGGTACTTCACTTAACATCCAAACATCAGAATATTTATTTTTAAACGCCGGTTCGTTCTTTAGATAAGCAACTGCCAACTTTTCAAAAGCTGTGCCCCTATCTCTTTGATTTGTTATATTATTATCTATTTGATTTACTAATTCGTTAAATGTACTCATATTTTACGTACCCTTTCAAATTGTCATCTTGACAATAAATTATGTAAATTGCGACAAATAATATCAATATTATACAATAAAAGCCTAGCACAAAAAATTCTTGCACTAGACTTCATCAATGATTTTTGATAGACTACCTCGTTATTCTTTGCTGTTAAACAGGCATTCCGTCGCCAAATTAATTAGTTCATTATTCCCATTCGATACAATTTTAGTTCTAAAAATCTTATCATATCAATGTTTCTTACTTACTTTACTTTGTTTGGCAAACACTTGGCAAACAGGCTATTTATTGACTTTAAATACCTGATTACCGTTAAAACTTGCTTGTCTTTTTCTAGAAAATTTAACCTTTATGTTACCCGTCATCAACTCAGCTAGGCTATCATCATTTCTATTCCATAAATGGCTGTAATGTTTTAGAGTAATGTCTGGTCCGGAGTGTCCTAAACGTCTCGATACAGTCAACACATCTGCGTTAAATTCATTGATTAAGTATGAAACATGGCTATGTCTAAGCCCCTTAGCTTCAATTTCCGGTACTCCTGCTAATTTGGCATACCTCTTAACAATTTTATTAACCACCGATCGACTGGTTGGAGTATCATCATAAGAAATAACAAAATTTCTAACCCCGTGTTCTCTTTGAACCTTTTTCCATTTTCTCAGAAAATTAACTGTATCAGAATCTAGCGAAATAACTCGCTTTCCGCTAGCTGTTTTAGTATATGGCTTAATGGTATAATTTTGTTTATTTTTGTATTCCAACGTGTGGTGAACTCGCACTTTAGCATTTTTCAAATCAATATCAGACCATTTCAAAGCCAACGCTTCACTAACTCGAACACCAGTCATAAAGTAAAACCAAATCATCATGAAACAAAAATATTCATGGTAATCATCAATACAAAATTTTGAAATAACCTTTTCAAATTGCTTTTTATCCCAATAAGCAACTACTGCTTTTCCCTTAGGAATTGACTTTGTTTTCCTTGAAACATTTACATCTAAAATACCTACTGAAACAGCGTATTCTAATGACTGGCGAAATGAAATATAAACCATGCTACAGTAACTTTTAGAAAATCCACTTTCTGTTAGTAGCCAGGTACGATACTCCTCACAGTCAAGTACTGTAATATCTTCAAGTAACTTATCACCTAAACGATTAATTGCATAATCAAAAGCTTTAGAATGCGATAAAAAAGTACTTTCCTCAACATCTCCCTTATACTTAGGAATATACTTCTTCAGCATAAAGGTCTTGTAGGTCATGCGATAAATTACCTTACCGCTACTCTCAAAATAGTTATTCTTAATTTTTACAGCTTCAATATATGCTGACCTAGCAGAGGAAAATGGATTACCTTTTGTGTCCTTCCTACCCTTTTTAAATTTTTGCTTTCCATGTTCATCACGACCAAGAAACACTTGGTAGAAAAAATTTCCTTTACTATCTTGGTAAACATTAGCATATCTTGTCTTTTTCATCATCAATCTGCCCCTTCATCTATTGATGGTAAGCCAATAATTTCCGCAACAACTGATGATGGGACAAGCCCTACTCGTTTACCATTATAAAACCCATATCCTCGTGATACAAGTATTCCCTTAGCTTCCCGAATAATATTTCTTGCCTGATTAGCAGGAAAACCCATTTTTACCAGGTCTTCAAAATTTATCATTTGTTTATCCATAGTTGCCATTATCCTTTCTTTATTAGATAATGAACATGATAGTTTAGTTACTTCCCCAATTTTACTATCACTATAGCTGTCGTTTTACTTTGGCCGGTTGAACAACAGCTATTTTTCATTATCTCTCATCGCATTTCTTCTTGAATCTAAATATTTTACGAAAAAATAAGCTCTACTAATAATAAGTTTTAATAGTTCCATATCTTCTTTTCTTGCGTATGAAACAAGCTCACGAAATTCATAAAAATCATTTTCCTCAATTACATCAATAACTTTAGCTACAAATTCATCTTCACCTTGTTCACGCATGAATTTCACTAAATCAAATCCGCAACCTGACTTAATATCTTCTACTTTATATGGGGTTTTGTCAGGATTTTCAGCATGGACAAAGTAATCATACATACCTTTAGGGGAGTGAACTACTTCAACATATTTAGGACCATTCAAATCTGCAAGTAATTCAGAAACTTGTGATTGACTTTTCAACGATTCAAAGAATAAGCACCCGTGCCAATGAGCTTTTTTTAATTCCCCTGTTTCTGAATTAACATCTAAGTTGTGTAACGGACTCAAAATATAAGGTACATGCTTACTGTTTAACTTTTCAATAAAGTCTTTCGGCGCACTTTCTTCATATACAAGAAATGCCCATTTTGATGACCTTACTTCCTTTTGCTTCACCTTCATTTCATCACCTGCTCTGCTTGATTATTGATTACTGATGTAATGGGGGGTCGTAGTAACCCCCATTACATCAAAGGCCTACAGCCCGAACCGCAAGCGGTTCTCCTCGTTTGCACTCCAAAAGGTGAAGACTCTGCTCTTTGCTGACGCAAAGCAGTCTTCACCTTTAGGAGTGCTCAATTATTAATTCTTCCTTGAGCGGAGATAGCTCCACACTTCAAATTGACGTTTAGCTTGACTTAAACTGCCACCGAACAAATATAAAACTCCAGTAATTAAGCTAATACGAGCCATTGTATGTTCTCTTTCAATATAATTTTCGGTGTATCTAATCCGAGTAACTCTAATTTTTTCAGCCTTCTTGATAAAGTACTTACTCATTTTTGTTTCACGATAACCCATTTCACAAGCCCTCCCTTTTTTAGTGCAATCGGCGTCCAATTAACTGTTTTAAAACTTTCTGATAGGCAACCTAATAAATCTTGTTCACATCTTTGCTTAATTATCTTCATAACCGTACCATTAGCTACAATCGGCATAATGAATACCAACTTTTTCTTCCATTTAATAATTCTGCTTCTTCTAATCCATTCATTAGCCTTATTTTCTTCCGCCATCACTACATTTAAGCTATCCTGATTTACATCACGAACAAGAAATTTTATAATTGGAACTAACTTAATATCTCTTACTAATTGGCCACTAAATAGGTCGATTACTAGCCACAACAGTACTAATACCGCAATTAAAATAATGATATGAAGCACTTTACTTTCTAAAACCGCTAAACTAACATTTAAGCTTTGCATTTTTGCTATTAAATTAGTAGGATTTAATGATAATTTACCGCTAGCACTCGCACTCCATAATGCATTAATGATAAATTTTATAAAATATGGGCCTACATACTTACATATAGTCCACAACATCAACAAAAACAATTCCGGAATAATCCAAAACTTTTTAAAATAGAACATTTACGCTACCTCTCTTAATCTAAAATTGTCGGTGTCAAAACTGGTTCAATTCCTGCATAACGTGGGTCTCCTGCGATTGAAAGTATCCCCGAACCTTTACCACCAATAGGTACCATAGGCATTTCTGATAGCTCAGGAAACAAAAAGCGTGTATTTTCTGAATTAATTCGTCCAAGCTGAACACGTAAAGAAATCGAATCTCTAACAATAGTTGGTAAATACTCCGCTCTTGCCGACTGCATGGACAAAATCAGATAAATTCCTGCTTCACGACCTAGTACTACTAACCTAGTTAAAGTATCTTGGAAATCTTGTTTCACTTGCTTACTTGCCCCTGTCATTAATGCTGATAATTCATCAATGAATACAAAAATGGGCTCTATACCTAATTCACGATAATCTGTTGAAACTCTACTGGTTGTTTGATATAGCTTACTTTGACGTTCATACATTATGGATTCCACCCGCTTTAAAGTATTGATCACATCTTGTAGGAATCTACCACCAATACCATTTTTTCCATCTTCACCATTAACAAACGGTGGTATAACAATATCTTCCGTCCCTCGCTTTTTAGCTAACCTTGCTAAATCACTACCTTTAGGGTCAATCGCAACTGTGTCACCAATAGTTGAACAAATCATGAATAGGTACTTCAGGAAATACGATTTCCCGGAACCACTCACACCGGTGATACAGGCATGGGGGCTCCTAATGTAATCCCACGTGATAAGGTTCATAATTGCTATACCGTCTTTTTCTTTCGATTGGTTTACTAATTCCTTTAGAGTACCTTTTAATCGTGATGGTTTACCTTTACGTGCTGGTATTAACAATCCCCTTGACCTTGACGGGTCTCTTCCTTCTAATGTAACCACTTGCATTGTTAAAGGGCGAATTAGAGTATACATAGGCGTCAAGGCTAGATTAAGAATTGTAAATAGCTTGTTATAGAACGATTCATCTATTACATAGGTTATAGGGTAGATTGGTATGAAAACAAAGCCTTCTTCAACTTGTTCAATAGAATACTCCCTGTTTTGGTCAGCATTGGTAAACGCGGTATACATGAGTACTGCTTCAAGATATGCTAGAATATCTATATCCATAGGTTCATGGCTATTGCGGTTTGATAGAATAATAACCGCCTCCTTGTATTATTAACCCACCTCTGTCCCGGCATCCTGCCACACATTCAATTTTCAAATACCTATACTCTAACGGGCTTTTATATTCTTGGCCCGAACGTAGATTTCGCGATTTACGATACAAGCTTCCGGAGATTCGAGCACTACTTCCGCTAAATCATCTAAGCCCTTAGGTAATTCAAAATCAGCAGGTAGCTTAACCGCTTGAACTCCCAGTCCTGGATAATACAGCATTACCCGCTTACTATCTACTTCACCGGTCTCTACTGGTCGTTTGGTTTCCGGGTCAAATTTGATTCTTGCTTCCGGACCTGAGCCAATCAAAATACGTGGAGATTCATTCCCAAATTGTGCCGTGTAAGTTTGTGGCATATAGCCACCTGTAAAAGTATTAACTTTCATTAAAAATCCTTTCTGGTGGGTAAACCACCAATACCTGAGTTACTTTACTAGTGTCGAAAGTTACTTCGGTATCCTTTCAACACTTAAAGTATACGCAATTTTTATAGTAGTCTTTGTAAAGTTAATTTCGTGGACCCTTTATTATCACTGATATAAAAGCTTTTTTTTAATTACTAAAAAAAGTTAAATTCTTTACAATTTATTTATATTTTTTTCACCACACTGGTAAAATAATTATTGACAATAATTAAAAGAGGGAATTTTACGTGAAAAAGATATATTTTAAATACAATGAAGTAATCCCATACGAACCTACTCCTGTTTTTATCCCACCGGAACTACAGGGAGCCACAATTATTGAGAGTAAAACGGCTGTCGAAGTCATTAATGGTATTCCCCAAAATACTTATACTGAGGATCCTCGTGCAAACGTTTATGGAATCCTTCAAAATCCAAACACAAAAGAAAAATGGTATTCACTGAATAAAGTTGTAAACAAAGTTAATGGTGCTGAAAAGTATGATGACGATGGAAAAATTATCCATCCTATTTTCGATGACCCAATAGGTTTTAAAAATAAAAAGAGTCGTGATGTTATTCTAAAAAAAGCTCATCAACTTAACGGTTCTGAAAAACATATTAAAACATATAAAAATGATAATGAAATTTATATTCACGAAAGTCTCCTCAACTCTCTTATTAAATATTATAGAAATGAAATTCCAAATTTAACTGCTAAAAAAAGTTCATCTTTAAAGAAACCATCATTGACTGGATACAAAAATATTTTGGTAGACATAGTTAAAACTGATAGAATTAGAAAAAATAATAATAAACGAAACCAGGAAGAAAAATTAAAAATTATTGATGAAATTAAAGTACTTAATAAAAATGCTTCTCCTGACTTGCTTGATAGTGTCTATAACGAAATTATCGATATAATTATTAAAAATGATACAGCTCGTAATGATTATATTTCTCATAGGATTGAAAGTGAATTTGAGAACGCCATTGATACTAAAGAAAAAAACGATAAATATAATCGAGAATTATTAGAATTATATAAAGACGCTTTTAATGATTTATATTTTAAAGTTATTGGTGGAATTAATGTTAAAGGGAGCATTGGTAATGCCGAAGTTAGACAAAAAGAGGCCCTTAGGCAAAAAAAATTATATGGTGGAGGAATTAGGAATGCTGAAGTCGCTAATAGGGTCTATGACGAAGCCGATTATATTAAAAAAAGATTAGATGAAAGTATTCAAAAATTGAGTGAAGATCACTTTTTAAATTAGCAAAATGGGACTAGAAAAAAGTCTCAAATTTAAAAAGCGTTAGAAATTACGTCTTAAAACGTTGATTTCTAGCGCTTTTTTTGATAGGTCTGTTTTTCGTAGGTCGAACTAAAAAATAGTTTTTCCCCAACGCCTTCACTTACTCTAATATTTCTGTTATTTCTGTTTCAATTTCACGACCATTACCGAACCTAAAGAATTTCACCCCATATAATCGCACATCATCATTTTCACCGATAAGCTCAATATTTTCGGGATTAATTTTCTTTAGTAATTTTTCTTTCCAACTATCTCTTTCTAATAACTGGTCCCCTTTTGGCTCAATGAATAATTGATAGGTTACTTGACCGTTATCTAGATAAAGCAGGAAATCTGGCATAAAGCCTTCATAATGTAAAATATCTTTACTACCATCATTATCAAAATCGTATATCTTAAGCTTATTGATAGTTTCTTCATTACGAATCAAGAATACCTCTTTGTATTCCTTTTTTAATTCAGTAACCAACCCTCTAATCATTTCAATTAAGTTTTTTTCTAACCCGTCTACAATAGCTTGGTCATACACAAACCAGTCATCTTTATCCATAGGTTCTGGCTTAATTAAAGCTTGCACACCTGTACTACTATTAGACACACGCTTAGTATAATCAATTACTATATCTTTCAACGGAACTGAATCAAATCTATTAGTTCCTCGTTTCTTTAAATAATTTCTCTTAATAGAACTCTTAACTTGGGCTAACGCTTGAACAACAACTAATAATCTAAAGCTATTATTTTGTTGAGAATCCAGCCTGTTATATGGTACTATCGCATTTATTCGCAGATTCCCAAGCCAATCTCTAGATGTCATAAACTCATCTAAGGACTTCAAGCTAGGAAGCCACTTAGATAATTCGGCAAATCTAAAGAATTTATCCCTGGACATTGCTTTCTTTAGTAATCGTAAATCCCTAACTTTTGAAAAATCAGCAATAATTTCTTCACGACTGCTTGCTTCATTAATCTTACTTTCCTGATTTTTAGCATGTTCTAAAATACTATCATTCATATCGATCGTGATTGTATTGCGGTTAAATCCGTAACTTCCCAAGTTGTTATAAGCCGATTCAGGAACAGCTTCTAACTGATTATGATATAGTTTTCCAAACTTATAAGCTTTAGACTGCTTAAAGCTATCCTTAACTGTGGCAGTATAAACACTATAGTCATTGTCATTATCACTTTCGGATACCAAATTCATCTTATCAAAGGACTTGAGTAAATTATTGATATACTTCACATCATTAATAGTGTGATAAAAAAGTGATTCCAATAATTCTAGGTCTGGATTGCTTCGGTCAAAACGACGAGTATAAGACCTTTCTCCTTTGTATACAAACGGATTGTATCTAGCTCCCCGACCAATTAACTGCGCTTCGCTATTGGTCTGATTAGCAGTTACAGGTTGTTCACCAATTCTCACAATATCATACAGATTTAAAACGTCCCAACCTTCAGTAAGTTTAGCAACTGCAAAAACTGTTCTAAGAGGGTTATTTATATCTTCCAAGGTATTCAAGTTATTAAAGTCATTCTTATCACCAAGAACACCTTCTTTAGCTGTATCATTAACATTAATGGTTGTCAAAGGTTTAAAGTCTCGCTTTAATTCAACCACTGTTTCTGCAAAATCTTGCTTCATCCAATAGTTATAAGCCTTCTTTAAAGTCGTACTATGATTGATATTATTTTGTTCAGCTAAAAAGTTTGCCAGTTTTTCAGCATTTAATTCGGCAATCATTTCTAAAAAATCGTCTTTAGCTTGTATTGAGTTAGCAACTCGGTTTGATTTAAACAAAATAACAGGCTTGAAATTTTCAACCCCTACCTTTTGCGCAATCCGCTTGCGATATTGACTCAATAAAACAGCATTGAGCATTTTCACACTATCTTCATTTTGAGCTTCCAAACGGTAGACATTCTTTGAATAACCATCATTCATGAACTTATCTAAATCGTACTTATACACAATTTTATCTTTGTACTTTTCATAAACAAGTTCCTTATCAATATCTATGGTAGCTGTAAATTCAAATTGTCGATTATCTGAATTTGAATTTCTAACTTTATCAAGTAAAATTTCCCATGATTTTTCTTCTACTTTTTGAGACTTTGTGCTTGCATTAAAGTGGTGTGCCTCATCAGCTAATACTACAAGCTTATTTTTCTTTAACTCTTCATATGTTAAGCCATTTTCTCTAGAACTCCCCAATTCATTAGCTAAGGACTGGATTGTTGTAAGCTTTAAGTATATAATTCCCGGCTTTTGAACTACCGGAAATCTATTTACAGCTCGAATTTCAACTCTTTGTCCGTCAATACTAATCGGAGTATTAAAAAGGTACTTAGGGGAGTTATCATTTAAAAAATTTTCTCTAGTCTTTGATACCACCGCATTAGTATTTGCCACAAAAACAAAATTTTGATAGCCATACTCAACATACATATAGAGAATTACCGAAGCCATAGTATCAGTTTTACCCGAACCTGTAGCCATATTAAATAATAATTGATTATATTTCTTGTCCCTAGTTTGTGTATAGTTAAGTGCATATAAAGCTTGTGCCTGATAAGGTCTCAATTCATGCTTTAAATTATCACTAATATAGTCGCCAACTTTATAGTCAAGTGCTTCATCTGCTTCAAGTAAACTTGTTTGTTGAAACTTATTAATCTCCTCTAACAAAGGTAATCCTTTAGATTGTTTCTTCTTAGCCATAACTACTCACCATCCTCGCCATAAAATGACTTATTAAAGTGGTAGTCAGAATCTGAAAGCAAATCTCTTACATTTTCATCATCAATATTGGCATAGTTATAGTAAAGTTGATTTTTATCTAAAATTCTAACAAACTCTCTTCGTCTATCGTCCAAGCCAGTAAATTGTTCTATTTCCTTTTCAAACTTATCAAGGTCAAGTCTGAAATCAATATCAGCACTTTCTTTCATTCGTCCATATACTGACATAAGTTCAGGAACTGTTTGCGCTTCTTGTAAATCTTTCAAATACCCTTGATTTTTCTCCATCAATTCAGCATAAACGAATGAACTGCCACCTTGCCAATTGACATCTTTAGAAATGCCACCTTGTTCTCCCTCAATTACCTTTTGTAACCTGGGGACCGATACTGTATTAATATAATCCATTTGTTCAATACCGATAAATTGGCGATTCATCTTCATAGCTACTGCTTGAGTGGTTGCTGAACCCATAAAAAAGTCCAAAACAATATCGTTCTCATCTGTTATTGCTCTTATAAAAAATGCAAGTAACGACTCCGGTTTAGGGTTGGTAAAATCTATACCCAAGCTCTTCAAATGTGAAGTAGCATCCTCATTAGTACCAACACCAAATATTTTCGATAAATATCTTTCTTCAATAAACTTTTCAGGAGCCATAGGATTTGCATTTTTACGTTGAAATCTAATAGAAAATTTATCAGATTTAACAATGAAGTATGTACCATTTTCTATCTCTTTTTTTATAGTTTCCTGCGACCACTTAAAGCGACCATTCATTACTAAAGTATTAGCATTTTTTCCATTTTTAACTTCTAAATCTTCTAGTACCTCTACATTTCCATAGACTCCAGCTGTATAAATTCCATCAGCTATATTAAAATGGACACTTCCTGGAACAAAAAATTTCTTAGTAATACCATTTCCATTATTAAGTAACGGGGCATCACCATTCTCTGTATCCTTACCAATCCATCTTTTTGATAAATCTTTTATTTTTTCATATGCATGAACATACTCAACACCTGAACGACTTTTTTTACTTATAGAATCTGCGTTATCAGTATTTCTCCATATAAAAGTTTCAACAAAGTTTTCTTTTCCGAAAGTACTATCCATTAACAATTTTAAATATGCTTGTCCATTTTCACTAATAGATAACAATATAGCTCCATCATCTGAAAGTAACTCCCTAGCTATTTCCAACCTATTCATCATAAATGTTAACCAACTAGATAATTTAAAATTAGAATTATACATAAAAGCATCACTTGGTTTAGTTGTATCAAAATAATATGGGGGATCTAAGTAAATCAGCTTTACTTTACCCGCATAACGTTTTTTCAAGCTATGTAGTGCAATTAAATTATTTCCTTTTATAACTAAATTATCATCATTAGATATGTAGGTAATGTTCGCCCCCCCCCGAACCATCAAATTTTTTAGCATTTACCAAAATTTTCGGTTCAAATAATTCATCAATCTCAGGCTTAGCAATCACTTCATTTAAAAATGGTTCATCAGCATCAGCTGAATTTTCCAAATCTTCTTTACTCATGCCTGCCTTTAAAACAGTATCTTTAAACGGAAAATCTAAAACTACATCAGCTGACTCATCAATAAACTTCCCACCTGCTGTTAAACCTATTTTATTTGAATATTTGGTATAGCTATCTTCCCAATAACTCTTAAATTCAAGCATTTCAATAAATTGATTAACTTTAAACACTTCAACATCTGCAATCTTTTCAGTATAAGAGTTATGAATTAATTCATCAGATAACAAGGCTGTCATTAAATCATGCTCATACTTATCTAAGTCCTCAATAACACTATTCCGCTTTAAAACGCCCTCAGCAGTTATGTACTTATTATCAAACTGTTCGAGAACAGAGCGTACATGCTCCATTACTTTTGGTTCTACTGCCATTTACTCCAACTCCTTAATTAAGTTATATGTTTTATTATATTCTATTTCTTGGTACACAAAAAAGGCCCAATATGAATTTCTTCATATTGAGTCTTTTTGGCAAACTTTTGGCAAACAACCATGTTATTTTACCGTTTTTTAAGTAGGACTTCCTTCATCAAAAGCCCGAAATATAGGCTTTCCCTCATCAAGTTATATTATGTTTTTATTCCCATTCGATCGTTGCCGGTGGCTTCGAAGTGATATCGTAGACGACGCGGTTGACGTGGTCCACTTCGTTAACGATCCGCACTGAGATCTCTTGCAAGACATCCCATGGGATCTTAGCAAAGTCAGCTGTCATCCCGTCGATCGAAGTCACCGCCCGGATCCCGACTGTATAATCGTATGTCCGACCATCACCCATGACCCCAACAGAACGGATCCCTGGTAAAACTGTGAAGTATTGCCAGATCTCTTTATCAAGGCCATGTTTAGCGATCTCTTCGCGCAAGATAAGGTCAGAGTCTCGCACGATCTGAAGTTTTTCTTCCGTGATCTCACCGATAACACGGATCCCAAGACCAGGACCTGGGAATGGTTGGCGCCACACAAGTTCATGTGGCATACCTAATTTTTCACCTAATTCACGCACTTCATCTTTGAAAAGTGTGTTCAAAGGTTCGATCAATTCAAATTGCATGTCTTCTGGCAGACCACCAACGTTGTGGTGTGACTTGATCGTTTGGGCCGTATCTGTTCCAGATTCGATCACGTCAGTATAAAGCGTACCTTGAGCTAAGAAATCGATCCCTTTGAGCTTAGTAGCTTCATCGTCAAAGACACGGATAAATTCATTTCCGATGATCTTGCGTTTTTGTTCTGGATCAGAAACACCGGCTAATTTATCCATAAAACGTTCTTTAGCATCGACTTTGATGATGTTTAGGCCAAATTTGCCCCCTAAACTTTCCATTACTTGTTCGGCTTCACCTTTCCGCAACAAGCCATGGTCAACAAAGATCGAAGTCAATTGGTCTCCGATCGCTTTGTGTAATAAAACACCAACGACAGAAGAATCGACCCCACCTGAAAGTCCAAGTAAGACTTTACGATCCCCAACTTTTTCACGGATCTTAGCCACTTGCATGTCGATAAAGTCAGCCATCGACCAGTTAGCGACTGCGCCACAAACGTCAAACGCAAAGTGACGTAAAATATCATTACCGTATTCAGTGTTGCGCACTTCTGGGTGGAATTGTAAAGCATAGAAGTTTTTAGCGACATTAGCCATCGCTGAGATCGGGCAGTTAGCACTTGTAGCAGTCACTTCAAAGCCAGCTGGCACTTCTGTGACGAGGTCACCGTGGCTCATCCAGACTGTTTGTTCTTTAGGAAGACCTTTGAACATCACAGTATCTTTATCAGTCACTGTGATCTGAGCCTTACCGTATTCTTTGTTATCAGCAGCTTCAACTTTACCACCAAGCGTATGCGTCATCAGTTGCATCCCGTAGCAAATACCTAAAACAGGGATACCTAAGTTAAAGATCTCAGGGTCAACTTTGAAGGCACCTTCATCGTAGACACTGTTTGGACCACCAGAGAAAATGATACCTTTAGGTGCCATTTCTTTGATCTCTTCAGCTGTGATCTTGTGGGAGAGCAATTCAGAATAAATGCCGAACTCACGGATACGGCGTGTGATCAATTGGTTATACTGACTTCCAAAATCCAATACAATGATCTTGTCAAAAGCCTGCATATCAACATTAGCCAAGATATTCACCTCATCATAAATTTTTTCATTATATTATCTTACATTGTACTCATTGAACCGAGTTGGGTCAATCGTTTTTCACGTACATTTTTCATGAAATTAATTAGATTTTAGCTAGAAACCGAATAAACACTCCGCTTAATATTTGCGCAACAATAATTCATCAATCAAATGGTCTTTACCTTTTACGATGATCAGATCGGCCCGCTTTTTAGTCGGTAAGATATAGTCGTGTAAATTAGGGTGGTCGATCTCATCCCACACGGCTTCTGCCATCGCAAAGGCTTTAGCACGATCACCTAAAGCATACGGATAATAATAATTCGTTGGATCTTTGAAAGCTGTATCGAGCAACATCCCAAAGCGCTCTAAATACCAGCGCTTGATATGCTCTTCTTTAGCGTCGACGTAGATCGAAAAGTCAAAGAAATCACTGACATAGATCTGCTGTTTGCTTGGCAGTTGCAAAACGTTGATCCCTTCAACGATCAAAATATCAGGCGAGGCGATCGTTTCGTATTCACCAGGTACGATATCGTAGATCTTATGCGAATAAACCGGCGCTTTGGCGGGAAGATTATTTTTGACATCGTTGATAAAGTTGATCAAGCGCTCCATGTCATAACTTTCGGGAAAACCTTTGCGCTTCATCAAGCGCTTTTTCTTTAAGGTCGCATTCGGGTATAAAAAACCATCCGTTGTGATCAAGTCGACTTTTTTAGCGGGAAAATGAGCGCTCAAAAGCACCTTCAACAAACGTGCCGTCGTACTTTTACCGACAGCGACTGAACCGGCGATCCCTAAAATGAACGGAACTTTATGGGGCCTGATACCTAAAAATTTCGCTTGATCGTCTTGTTGTTGTTGATGAGTCTTGAAAAATAAATGGAGCAGATGAACTAAGGGCAGATAAATATCTGAGACGTCTGCCAAAGAGATCCGGTCGTTTAATGATTTGATCTTCTCTAACTCAGCTTCAGTCAAAGGAGCTACTTGATCTTTATAAAAACCACTCCATTCTTTGCGTGAGATCTTATAGTAGTTTATTTGATTTTCCATGCTTATTATTTCCTTATGTAGCGTTTTCTAACTTATAATAAATAATTATAGCACGTCTCTTAGCGTGATATTGAAAAAAAGGAAGCGTAAACATGACTAAAGTAGTATTATTTGGCGACAGCTTGACTGCTGGCGTCTTTGAGGGACACCCAACTGGGATCTTCACGGAACTTTTGCACGACAAATTCCCAGATGTCGAATTTATCAACCGTGGCGTACCAGGCGACCAATCACGTAACGCTTGCAAACGCCTCCGAAACGATGTCTTGTCCGAAGCACCAGATCTTGTCGTGATCTTCTTTGGAACAAATGACGTCTCAAGTAAAGAAGTCTTTTTAGCTAACTATCACAACAATTTAGCTTATATGTTGAGTTCGATCGGGCCTAATAAGGGGCTTTTGATCACCCCAGGTTTAACTGGTCCGACGCGCCAAAACTTACGTCCGTTAGATAAAGTCGAACAATATGCCAAAGAAACTTTAGCTGTAGCAGAAGAATTTTCAGTACCTGTTTTAGATTGGTTCGACTACACTAAAGATCAAGATCCAAAAGTACTGCTCCAAGCAGACGATCTACATTATTCTAAAAAGGCATATCGCGAATTGACTGAACAACTGACCCCCTTGCTAAAAGCTAAACTCGCTGAGCTGGGGTAAATACTAATAGAGGCTGTGACATAAGCCTATAAAATAAAGCTGGATATTATGAAGACCTTCGTGTCTCATATATCCAGCTTTTGAATTATAATCAAAGAAAAAAGGTAGCCACGCCCGGCTACCTTATAGTTACTTACCCCCGAAAGAATAAGATAAAACGACATACGAACGTTATAACATTAATCAGACTACTTTGAACACCTCTTTAGAATATCTTCCTGAAAAAATCACCCAGCTCTTTACATCATGAACTTGTTGAAAGTTTAGAACTCAAGTATGACTATCAATTGGGACACCCTCGTGAATATGATCTAGGGGCTATGCTGAAGCTCACTTTACTTGCTTATAGCTATGGTATCTTTAGTAGTCGAAAAATTGAGAGATTTTCTCGCAAAAATAAGCCTGCTGGTTGGTTGATCGCTGATCAACTTCTTATCGAACTATTTGTCGTTTTCAGATCTCTGATGAGCTAGCCACTTTAACGCAAGAAAGTTTAACTAAGTTGACAGCTTTTCTAAAAAAACATAATCTAATCAACGACATTTCTTTCATTGATGGTACGAAGATCTTTGCGGATACTAATAAGTATTCTCTTTATGGAAGAAAAATGTCGTTCGTTTTGATGAACTCAATCGTCAAAAAGTTGTCGAACTTTTAGGCGAGCTTCACGAAGCTAAAGTTATAAATTGGTCTTATAATGAAAAATATGATTATTATTTATAATGGTGTCAGATTCAACTTTTCAAGCAATTCTAAAAGAACTGATAAGTACGGCTTTACCAGAGATTTTAAAGTGTATACTGCCGAAAAATTTGATGATGATCATTTGATAGATTCCCAAACCTTAACTAAAAGTCGGTATGTGAGGAAGATCATGGTCAATAATGACTGAGAATATTTTAAAGCACGGCGAAAAATTGATGTTGAACCTGTTTTGGGAAGATTGAAGGCTTTTTTAGAATTCAATCGTTTCTCAGTTAGAGGAGGTCGCAAAGGAAATGAGCATTGTAGTTTTGGCAATGAATATCAACAAATTAGCCACAGTAGTGACCAAGATAAATAAAATACACAAAGAAGAAGTATCTCAGAAATCAAATTTTCGATTTCTGAGATACTTTTCTCTTAGTAGGGACTACTTATGTCACAGCCTCAATTTTTTAACTTTGTTTTGATCTAGTAAATAAATAATGTCCAAGATAACAACACAAGACAAATGGGATCGTGTAATAAAGTGCCACGCGTTGGGTCTCATCAAACCAAATGAGAAGGCATGACAGTCCGCTTAAAATAAAAGCAAACCACGGCACAAATGGAAAGAGTGGGGTGCGATATTTCAATTCATCTAGCGAATGACCTTCTGCTAAGAAAGTTTTGCGAAATCTGATCTGAGCTAAGGCGATCGCCATCCAAACGATCACAACGGCTAGACCAGAGATCGAAACTAACACAAGATAGACGGTATCAGCAGCGATCACGCTTGAAAGTAACGCCAAGATCCCACCTAGCATACTTGTACAAAGTGCGATCACCGGCACACCATGCGTTGATGTTTGCTTGAAGACCTTAGGGATCGTACCTTCATTTCCAAGTGACCATAGCATCCGCGTTGAAGCGTATAAGCCTGAATTAGCTGCTGAAATGATCGCTGTTAAAACGACAAAGTTCATAATGTCAGCTACATAAGGTAGACCGATCTGTTTTAAAACATAAACAAACGGACTTTGCGTCACACCGGCTACTTTATAAGGAATAAGAGCCGACATCACAACAATACTACCGATAAAAAAGATCACTAAACGTAAAAGTGTTGTGTGAATCGCTTTTGGGATCGTCTTTTGGGGATCTTTTGCTTCACCGGCTGTGATCCCAATCAACTCGGTCCCAGAAAAAGCAAAATTGACTGTCAACATCGTCGTAAAGACGCCACTAAAACCGTTTGGAAACCAGCCGTTTTTAGTCAGATCGCTAAGACCGATCACCCTGTGTAGACCGTTATAAGGTAAGATTCCAACGATAGCAAGTGTGCCTAAAATGATAAAGAGTACGATCGCTAAAACTTTGATCAGTGAAAACCAAAATTCACTTTCCGCAAAGATTCTGACTGAAAAGAAATTAGTCAAAAAGATCAACACGATAAAGCATAAACTAAAAATCCAAACTGGAATATTTGGGAACCAATTTTGCATTATCAAGCCGGCTGCGGTAAATTCAGAACCTAAGGCGATCGTCCACGTCAGCCAATACAAGATGGCCACTAAAAAACCAGTTGCTGGGCCAATATAGCGTTTAGCATAAACGTGAAAAGCGCCGGTGTAAGGCATCGCAACACTGAGCTCCCCTAGACAAAGCATGACTGAAAAGACCAGTAATGCGCCAATAAAGTATGCGATGATCGTGCCGACAGGTCCCGCTTCATGGATCGTATAACCTGAACTTAAAAATAGTCCGGTCCCGATCACACCACCAAGCGAGATCATCTGGATATGGCGCGCTTCCATTTTGCGCTCAAGATGAGTGTTTTTAGCCATAAGTTGCCCCCTTAAAAAAAGGTTAGATAATTAAATATTATTTAGAATTATACCAAAACTAATAGATAAATAAAGTGGCTATTTGGATTTTTCATATTCAGGATAAAGGCTGACTAATTCATAAACAGGTTTTGAGAGGTCTAATATTTTCAAAATAAATCTTCCTTTATATTTTTAAGATTACAAAAGAATTAAAAACATGTTAAAATATAAGCACTACACCTATTTTAATGAAAGGGGCGTTTGAGATGACTGATAAAGTATTTCCAGAACTCCACGTTTTAGATGGAGCAATGTCAAATGAATTAGAAGCGAGAGGCGTTGATACAAATGATGCCTTATGGACTGCCAAAGCGTTGATCGATAATATTCAAGCAGTCTATGACGTTCACAAAGCGTATTTTCAAAGCGGAGCGCAACTTGTTTTGACAAATACATATCAAGCTAATGTACAAGCTTTCCAAAAAATCGGCTATTCTAAAAAACAAGCTGAGACTTTGATCAGTATCGCCGTTTTAGCTGCTAAAAAAGCCCGTGACGATCATGAGCAAGAGACAGGGAAAAAAGATCTCTTAGTTGCTGGAACGATTGGACCATATGGTGCTTATTTAGCTGATGGCAATGAATATCGCGGGGAATATTTGTTAAATGAAGCCCAGTACCTAGATTTTCATTTACCACGTTTAGAGACGATCTTAAAGCAAGAACCAGATTGTATCGCACTTGAAACACAACCTAAACTTTCAGAGCCATTGGCACTACTGCGTTGGTTAGAAGAGAATGCAAGTGATATGCCGGTTTATGTCTCATTTACTTTGCTTGATGAAGAGACATTAAGTGATGGTACTTCGCTTGCTAAAGCGATCAAAGAAGTTTCAAAATATCGTCAAGTTTTTGCGGTCGGGATCAACTGTATCGCCCCAAAACTAGTTGATAAAGCACTCAAAGTGATGCGAAAAAATACAAAAAAACAGATCATTATTTATCCTAACTTAGGAGCAACTTATGATCCTACGACTAAGACATGGACTAAAGTCGATAAAAGTTTTGACTTTGCCCGAGCGCTCAAACGCTGGCATCTAGCGGGAGCAGATATCATTGGCGGTTGTTGTACAACTGGACCAGCTGAGATCAAGCAGATCGCTGACTATTTTGACGATCTAGAAGACGTTGAACAAGTTAAAGAATAGAGTAAAAAAGAGACACTTGCTAATTTTTGATATGATTCCCCTAGAGTGGATACAGAAATAAAAAAATTCTGTGATCACTCTAAAGTGAACCCCCTAAGTTAGATCCTTTTTCCAACTTAGGGGGTTCACTTCTCCGTTATAGAGACATTTTTTATTAGCGCTCGTTTAACTGATACAAACTTGGTGAGACCGTCGCAAACAACGGCGAGAGCTCTTTTTTAGCAAAAATGTCGAGCTGGTGCATCGCCCGCGAACAGATCGTATACACGAGTTGGCGTTCGCTTTCGTCATGGTAATGCTTGGCATCAGCGTTCCACATGATGACGGCATCAAATTCCAAACCTTTAGCCAAATACGATGGGATGATCAAAGTTCCTGGCACAAGGCGTTGGTTCTCTGTCCGGATAAGCGTCGTCTTGACACCTTTAGCTTTGAGCTTTTCAAAAAGGTCCTCACATTCAGCTAAACTTTTAGCGATGATCGCAGTCGTTAGTTTGTTCTCATCATTTTGTGCAAGTTGTTTTTTGACATCGTCTAATAATGCTACTTCATCTTGATCGACTGTGATCGTTGGTTTTTTACCATTGCGTTCAAACGCAGTCACTTTTTCGCCGTTGACTAAAACTTCTTTAGTAAAATCTGTGATCTGTTGTGTCGAACGATAAGACGTCGTCAACTGCACGACTTTGATCTTATCTTTCTTAAAGAGCGTCTCCAACTCACGTAAAAGCGAATGACTATTTTCTTTAGTAAAGATCGCTTGGTTCAGATCCCCTAACATCGTAAATTTAGCGCGCGGGAACTCAGTCTTTAAATATGCCAACTGATAAGCCGTATAGTCTTGGATCTCATCGATAAAGATCTGCTTGATCTCTAATTCGCCTTTTTTCCCAGTGATCCGGTCATACAAATATAGGTAAGGCGTCACATCTGTGATCGACAAACGTCGTTCTTTTAAAAGCAAAACGGTCTTTTCGATCCCTTCTTGCCATTTAGCTTCATCCATCCCAAAAGCACTCAAGTCAACAAAGCTCGGCACACTGCGCAAGAAATGCACGTATTGCGCGTTGATGTTCAAAAAGCGGTTGCGCAAGATCGCAGTTTGAACTGCCTTTAGATCTTGCATCACATAACGACGCGCTAAAAAGAGCAATTCTTTATCGCCATTTTCAAAATTCCGCGGCTCATCCCCATAGAGCTCATTTAGTTGTTGTTGGGAGAGCCCTTGCACCGCTTTTTGAACTTCATCAGTTTTAGCCAACTGGCCGACTTTGCTATTCAAGCGTTTGATCAACGCTTCTTTAGTCGCTTGTAGCCGGTTGCCTAAATGATAGTTTTCATTGAAGCTATAATAGATCTCTTTGATCTCTTTTTTCGAGAAAAAGATCTCGCCGTGGTGCATGATATTTTTAAACCGCATCCCTTTTTTCTCTAACCGCTCACTGTAACGGGTCGTAGCGTGGAAAAACGGCAAACTATCTTTTAGAGCTTTGACAACTTTAGCGCTCCCAGTGCTTTCTTCTTCAAAGCGTTCTTTTAACGTTTCGACTCTGATCTTTGGCAAACGCCGATTCGTAAACTGATGATACGTCATTTGGACCATATTTTGTTCGCCTAATTCTGGTAGAACTTGGTCGATATAGTCATTGAATAATTGGTTTGGCGAAAACAAGATGACTTGGCCCGAATTCAAATTGCCCCGATAACGGTAAAGCAAAAAGGCGATCCGTTGCAAGACTGCAGACGTTTTCCCAGAACCCGCTGCTCCTTGGACAAATAACAAGTCTGAATCGGTATCGCGGATGATCTTGTTTTGTTCTTTTTGGATCGTCGTCACGATACTTTTCATCTTCGTATCTGAGCCTTCATCTAAAACTTCTAATAACATCTGATCGCCCACTGTCTCATCGGTATCAAACAAAGTGATGATCTGGCCATCTTCGACCATAAATTGACGTTTTAATTCTAAGTTGACTTCGCGTTCGCCAACTGGCGTCATATATTTGACTTTGCCAAGTCCGCCGTCATAGTAAACGCTTGAGATCGGGGCCCGCCAATCATACACTAAAAAGTGATCATTTTTATCAGAAAATGACGCTAAGCCGATATAGATCTTTTCGGTTTTTTGTTCATCTTGTTCAGTCAGATCGACTCTAGCAAAATAAGGTTTCTTTTCCATTTTTTCTAAAATGTCGAGGCGCTTGACCGCTTGCGTCCGATTATTTTCTCGTTCGGCTAATTGTTGCTGTTGTTGGCGGACCGTCAGCGCCGTCTCCATCATTCCCGAGTAAGTTCCGGTCTTGATCCGCAAATTATTTTTGAAATCGTCTTGGATCGCTTGGGTATCTCGTTTGGCAGTCCGAATATTATGCTGTGCTTTTTTCTCAGCAGTTTGGATTTTTTGAACAACGTCATCCATCCGCCGTTGCTCTTGTTGTTTGATACTTTCACTCATCTGTTTCACTGCCTTCCTCAAATTTTCGGTATTATATTGTAGCACATCTTTTGAATTTAGAACAATCTAAAGGCTTCAGCCAAAAGAAGAGTTTTTTTTAGCACATAAGTTGTGTATAATTTACGTTGATTATTTTACTAAAGGGGTGACCAATTGATGTCGATCTCACTTTTGATCGTTATCTTTGCCGCTTTTTTGACCCCCATGGTCTTAAATCGTTTTAACGTCACACTTTTACCAACAGCTGTGGCAGAAGTGTTATTGGGGATCTTACTTGGTCCAAGCGGCTTAAATGTGATCCACACCGATACTTTACTCAATTATCTTTCTACGTTTGGTGTGATCTTTTTACTCTTTTTAAGTGGTATGGAGATCGATTTTTCGCTCTTCAATAAAAAAGAGACGACTTTATCACCGTTAGCACAAAAAAAGGCTGCCAAGGCCCCGACCTATTCGCCAGTCAAGGTCGCCTTGGTCGCCTATGGTGCAAGTTTAGGTATGGCCTTTTTACTGGCTTTAGCGTTTAAATTTCTCGGGTTATTTTCAAATATCCCGCTTGCCTTTATCCTCTTTTCAACGATCGCGTTGGGAGTCGTGATCGCTGTTTTGAAAGAAAATGAATTATTGAATAAACCTTTAGGACAAACACTTCTTTTGATCTCGGTCTTAGGCGAAGTCGTCCCGCTTTTATGCTTGACGATCTATAGTTCATTTGTCTCGGGGCGTGGAAATAGTGTTTGGCTGATCTTTTTGGTCTTTATTGCAGGCGCGCTCATCTTTCGCCGTTTCCGAAGCTTTTTTACTTCACTTGATCAGATCAACAAGGCTACGACCCAAGTCGACATTCGGCTAGCCTTTCTTGTGATCATGACACTTGTGATCTTAGCTGAGACCGTTGGGGCCGAAAATATTTTAGGTGCCTTTATCGCCGGGATCGTGATCAAATTGCTCCAACCGGCTGAAAGTACGCGCGAAAAACTCGATGCGATCGGTTATGGCCTTTTTATCCCCTTCTTTTTCATTTTGACAGGTGCTAAGATCAACATTTGGGATCTGTTAGCTTCACCAAAGACTTTGATCTTGATCCCACTTTTCTTCTTAGCTTACCTGTTAGCTAAAGGGCCTGCTTATTTAGGCTTGCGGTTGCGCTTTAAGCAGATCAATGCTTTGGCGGGGACATTTCTTGTACAAACGACGATCACGCTCGTGTTGGCAACTTTAACAGTGGCCCAAAATTTAGAAGTTATCAGCAATGAACAGTCTGGCGCTTTTATTTTAGCTGCTGTCTTGAGTTGTTTGCTTGGCCCCCTTTGCTTTAATAAACTACATCGACCTGAACCAGAAGACTTACAAAAGAGCCAAGTTCATTTTATTGGCGTCAACTTGATCACAGTCAACGCCGCCGAGCAGTTGAATGACGATTGGTATGACATCGCGCTGTATACTGATTGGCCGAAAAACTATCAGACGTATAAATATAAAAATAACGTCCATCTTGTCAATGATCTTTCTATTCCAGCTTTGATCAAGCAACAAGTCTTTGATACTGATATTTTAGTTTTAGGGCACTCAAATGTTGAGATCAACTATCAACTTGCTTTAGCTGCCAAAGAATACGGCGTGGCCCGTGTCATCACGCGGATCCAAAATAGCGATCCCGATAGTATGACTGAAATGGATAAGCGTTTATCTGATGCAGGTGTTGAATTCTTTACTTCTTTTGCCACGACAGTCGGAATGATGCGGGCGATCATCGAATCACCATCGACACTTGATCTGATCACCGGTGATTCGCGACTCTACGAAGTTGTCGTGCGCAATGAGAAATTTGCTGGTCTTGAATTGCGCAAATTGCCATTTATCAAAGAGATCACGGTCAGCCGGATCTTTAGAAACAGGCGCTCGATCCCAGTCAACGGGAATACGCAGATCCAAGTTGGCGATCATCTGCTCTTCTCAGCCAATAAAGAAGTCGTAAACGACATCAGAAAGCAGATCAGCAAGTTAAATGAATATGATAACTTTTAAAAAAGAAGATCGTTAGCGGTCTTCTTTTTTTACTAACATGCTATAATTAAGGAAAATTTAGGGGGTAAAAACATGGCTTATTCGATCTATTTAGTCCGCCACGGACAAACGTATTTGAACCGCTATAACAAGATCCAAGGGTGGTCTGATTCACCGCTCACTCCCAAAGGTGTCAAAGATGGCCACGATGCTGGCAAAAGATTAGCCCAGCTCGCCTTTACGCACGCTTTTCATAGTGATACGACTCGGGCAGCGCGAACTTGTCGCTATATTTTAGCTGAAAATAAAACAGCAGCTGCGACGCTTGCACCAAAAGCACTTGCTGAATTTCGGGAACAAAACTTTGGCTATTTTGAAGGTAGCGATACAAGTCAAGCCTGGCTCATGATCGGCGCAGACCATGGTTGTAAAACGTTCAACGAGCTCATCACTAAGTATTCACTTGCAAAAGCCCGCGACTTTACTAAAGCAGCCGATCCATTCCACGATGCCGAAGATAACGCTGAATACTGGACGCGCCTTAAGCATGGGTTTGAATATCTGCATGAGCTTGCTCGCCCTGATGACAAGATCTTACTTGTCGCCCATGCGACGATGATCCGCAGTATCACCCAACACTTTGCACCTGAGATCGATGTGACAGTCGGTCCTAAAAACGGTTCGGTCACGCGCTTAGACGTCTCTTCTGAGGGACAGATCAAGATCGCTTATTACAATCATTATTTACCTGATGAGACGTACTGATACAAAAGGAGGTCCTCATGGAATTACGCGTCTTACGTTATTTTCTGGCTGTGGCCCAGTATCAAAATATCACTAGAGCGGCTCAAGAACTCCTAGTTTCTCAGCCGACGCTTTCACGCCAATTAGCTGAACTCGAAGCTGAGTTAGGTGTCACTTTATTTATCCGCGGACACCGCCAGATCACGTTGACTGAAGCTGGTGAATATCTCCAAGCCCGGGCTAAAGAGATCGTCCAACTCGCTGACCAAACTACGACCTCTCTAAAAGCCGACCAAGTCATCAGTGGGACACTGGCACTTGGCGCTGGGGAAAGTGGGGGGATGCAACGGATCATGACTGTTCTTAGTCAAATGATCCACGACTACCCCGATATCAAATTACGCTTAGTCAGTGGGAACGCAGCGGAGATGGAAGCTGCGTTGAAACGAGGCACGATCGATTTTGCCGTTTTGATGGCTGATCGCGCGTTAGATAACTATCACCACTTACAATTACCTGAAACAGAACGTTGGGGCTTAGTCTTAAGAAAAGACGATCCGCTAGCTCAAAAAGAAACGATCGCGCCCTCTGATCTTTTAGGGCTACCATTGCTTTTTTCCGAGCAAGCGATCGAAGAACATCGCTTTCAAAAATGGTGGGGCAACCTTGAAAAAAAAATTCAGATCATCGGAACTTATACTCTTGTCTTCAACGCCCAACTGATGGTCAAACAAGGACAAGCTTATATGATCACCTTTGATGATCTGATCGATAATTCAAATCAAAGTGAATTGACTTTTCGCCCGTTGACACCGCAGTTGACAGAGACCACAAGCGTGATCTGGAAGAAAAATATCGTTCGCTCCAAAGTCGCTGAGCTCTTCATCAAACGCCTCAGTGCCTCTCTTGCAGACTAAAAAAGCAGAGCCGGTATGCTCTGCTTTTTTAGTCTGCTAGGCCAAACTCTTGGCAATATTTTTTCAAGTACTTCGTCGTGATCCCCTTATTTTTAGCTAAAACTTCTTTTAGAGTTCCATTTACGATAGCTTGCCCCCCATTTTTACCACCTTTAGGTCCCATATCTAAGATCTGATCAGCATTGACGATCAGATCGAGATCATGCGTGATCGTAATGATCGTCGCTGCTTGATCGAGCAAGCGCTGCATCACGGTAACTAAAACTTTGACATCAAGTGGATGTAAGCCGATCGTTGGTTCATCAAAAACAAAGAGCGTGTGCTTTTGTTTTTTACGCAAATGTTTGACGAGCTTTAGGCGTTGCGCTTCCCCGCCAGAAAGGCTAGGCGTGCTCTCACCTAAATGAAGATAGCCTAGACCCACTTCTGCTAAAAGCTCTAATTCACGCTTAAAGTGTGGCAGTTCTTGGAAAACTTCAAGCGCTTGCGCAACATCTAAAGCCAATAGATCGACGATCGAATAACCCTGCCATTTGATCGCTTTGATCTTATCTTGATAGCGTTCTCCTTGGCATTGTGGACAAACTTGTTCCATATCAGGTAAATACTGGATATCTAAATTGACGACTCCAGTTCCCCCACAGCGTTCACAAGCACCTTGCTTATTATTATACGAAAAGAAACTTGCAGTATAACCCTTTTCTTTTGCGCTTTTTTGACTGGCAAAAAGCTTACGCAGATCATCCATCAGCGTCGTATATGTCGCAACTGTCGAACGAGTATTTTTCCCGATCGGAGTTGCATCAACACTAACGACATCTTTTAACGTCGTCTCTATTTTGGTGACATAAGTCGGTAAAGCTTGCCCTTTTGCTTTAGCTTTAAGAGCTGGCACTAAACTATCTAAGATCAAACTTGTTTTGCCAGCTCCTGAAAAACCCGTGACGGCCGTCAACTGTCCGACATTTAACGTGACCTCTACATCGGTCAGATTATAGTGTTCGTGTACAGTCAAACTGATCTTTTCGGTAGCTTTTTCTTGTGGCGTGCGGGCTAACAATTTAGCAGTTCCGTTTAAATAAGGTCCGATCAAAGAAGCTTTTTCTTGTGCAAGCTGAGCCGGCGTTCCTTTGCCGATGATCTGTCCTCCGAGTGCACCTGAACCAGGTCCGATCTCGATCAAATAATCAGCTGCCTTGATGATCTCAACGTTATGATCAACGACGACTAGTGAGTTACCTTGAGCGACAAGCTCTCGCAAAACATGTAAGAGACCTTTGACGTTATCAGGGTGTAACCCGATCGAGGGCTCATCTAAAATATATAAAACACCTGTTGTTTCAGTACGTAATGTGCGCGCTAACTATAACCGCTGAAGTTCGCCAGTCGATAAACTATTACCATTGCGTTCTAACGTTAAATAATCTAGTCCCAATTCGAGCAAAGGCAAAAGATCATCATCAAATTCAGTAAATAGTGCTTGTCCTAAAGTGTGCATCGTCGGTGGTAAAGTGGCTAAAACTTGCTTTTTCCACGCCTTGAGTTCACCTAATGTCAGCGCACTGACTTGCGCGATATTTAGCCCACCAGTCAATTGCGTCAACAATTCAGGGCGTAACCGCGTCCCGTGACACGTTGGACACGTTGAATAATGGAAAAATTCAGCCAGTTTCTTTTGCGAACGTTCACTCTTACTTGTTTTGACCGAATCTAATACAGCATCTTTGGCATTCTCATAGAGCGCTTGAAAATCATGAAAGACGCGCCCTGTACTACTTTTGAAATCGACGGTATATTTTTTCTTTGACCCATTCAAAACAAAGTCTTTTTCTTTAGGGCTGAGTTCTTTATAGGGCACATCGATCCTAACACCCGCACGTTCAGCCACATACGCCATAAAATTTCTTCCTGGTAAGCGCCAAGAAGCGATCGCACCATCTGCTAAACTCAACGTTTCATCTGCGATCAATTTGCTTTCATCTAGCTGACGGATCTTGCCTGTTCCTTGGCATGTTTGACAGGCACCCGTCGAATTGAACGCAAAATCTTCAGCACTAAAAGCATAAAATACAACACCACAAGTCGGGCAAGTGATCTTTCCGAGCTCTTCACCTGAACGACTCATCGCCTCTGAGATCGCTAGATCAGGTGTTAAGCGGTGCCCATTAGGACAAAGTGGGCATCCTAGGCGAGAAAAGATCAAACGGATCACATTGAACAACTCACTCATCGTACCGACCGTTGCCCGCTCAGATGGGATACTTGGTCTTTGACGCAAAGCTAACGCTGACGGAATACGCTTGACGCTTGTGACTTTAGCTTTTGCTCCAGTCTTTAAGCGACGCCGCGTATACGTCGAAAGTGCTTCTAAATACCGCCTCGAACCTTCTTCATACAAGATCCCGTGAGCTAAAGAACTCTTACCTGAGCCAGATAGCCCCGAAATCACAACAAATTGGTGCAACGGGATATCGATATTTTTTAAATTATGCACGCGAGCTCCTCTAACTTCGATCTTTTGTGGTAACATTTCTCTTTCTTTCATAAGTCAATTCAACGACCCCATTTTGGCTAACAGTCCGCAGTAAGCACAGCTCTTTTGGCTCTCTATTCTCTGAAAATAGTCTGATCCCTTGTCCAAGTAATGTTGGGATCAAAGTCAGTTGGTAAACATCGATCAGATCATGTTCGACTAACTGAGCGATCAAATTCGCTCCACCACAGATCCAAATATCTTTGCCTGGCTGTTTTTTTGAGTTCTGTGACTAAACTCACAGGATCTTTGTCAGTAAAGAGCAACTTGTCGGTTGGGGCTTTTGGTCGATGGGTGACGATATAACTTTGTTGCTCTGGATAAGGCCACATATCTTTGGCTAGTTCAGTTGTGATCTGGTGATATGTCTTTTGCTCCATGATGATCGTATCGACATTTTGGATAAATGAAGTGTACGTATCTGGCAGCTCAAGATCTGCCACTTGCCCTTTGAGCCAAGCAACTTGCCCCTTTGCATCTGCGATATAGCCATCGACACTTTGCGCGATATATAAAATTACTTTGCGCATATGGAATTCCCCCTTAAGAAAAACGAGCTGGAAGAAACTTCCAACTCGCTTTTTTTAAAATGCTTGAATGATCTTGATAAAGCCGATCAACAATAAATAAAATGAGATGATCAACACTAACGTTGAAGCTGCGATCAAGGGGTTAAAGAGTAAGATGAACCCAACTAATAAAGCTAAGATGTTCAAGATAAGCATCGCTACATAATAACCGCGGTTTAAACGTTTGAAATAATTAGCTGTTGCGATCTCAGCGATCGAATCAAAGATGAACCAGAACGCAAAGATATAGGCGATCACGACCACACCACTTGCAGCACGGAAAATAAATAAGAGTCCTAAAATGATATCAATGATCCCCATAAATAAGAGCCAGCCTGATTTTTCACCAAACCAGTTGTTGATCCCTTGACGGAACCACAATTCGTAAATACCTTTCACTAAGAGCCCGATCCCTAAGCAGATCGAAACAAATTTCAAAGTTGCATCTGGTCGCATAAAAGAAGCGATCCCGGCGATCACTAAGATGATCCCGACAACTAGACTAAACCAGTCGAAACCTCTTTTTGCAGTTTGCATAATAATTACCACCTTAATAAAATTTTAAGTTTAGATATAATTTTAACACTAACTGCTCACTTTATCAGCCAAAAAGGCTTACTAGGCTTTCTCGTCTAAGATCTGCTATATAAAATGTGAACAAATATAATCAAACGTGTCTGATGATTACATTTGAGAAAGAAATATAGCTTTTCCTTTCCTAAATTTTATTTACTACCGTCAATGCTAGTATTCCCATATCCTAACTAGAGGGTAATGACATTGACTAGCTCTGATAGCTTTAGGGTGTAGCCCACCCCGTTATCTTTTTAATTTAATAAAGCTAAAAGATTAGCTACTGCATTTTCATCTCGATCCATGATCGCACCACATTCATAACAAATATACTCGTTATGCTTAGTTCTGTGCTTTTCATTACCATTGAGACCGACTTTATCTGCACCTGTCTTAACGAAGCCACACTTAGAACAACGTTGCGTGCTTGGATAATATTTATCAGCCAAAACTACTTTTTTACCATACCAGTTGCACTTATAAGTTAATGCTTGTCTAAAGTAGCCAAACAATGAACGTTGAAGTCTTTTAGAGGCAACATGTGTCATCTGCATTTTCTTGACATCTAGATCTTCAATTACGACCTGATCGTAATTAGTCACTAACTCAGTGGTAACTTTTTGGATAATGTCATGTTGGATACTAGCCACTTTACGATAATCACGTTGTAACTTGGCTCTCGTATTAACGTAATTACTCGTTTGAGTAGCTTTTGTACCATTCACAACACGTTTTTTAGCTAATTTTCTTTGATAATACTTAATGCGTTTATAAAGTCGTTTCAAATTACTTGGCAAAGTATTGAACTTACCGTCTGTGTAGTTTAGATGTCCGATATTGACGTCAACGGCTGAGTTCTTACCCGTCTTGATCTTCTTTTTTATCTCTGCTTCAAAAGGTAGACTAGCCCAGTATCTATCATTTTCACGGTAAATTGAAACGACTCTTAAATCACCTTCTAAAGACTTAGCCCCTTTAAATCTGATGTCGTACCAAGTTTTGACTCCAAGTGGTTTATCAAGTCTCAGCTTACCATTAACGATCTTAGCTCGATCAGTTTTAAAGCCTTGTCTAGGAGCTTTCTTGGACTTAAATTTTGGTTTGCCCCAATCAGGTTGGGATCTATCAAAGAAATTTTTCCAAGCCTTACCTAGATCAGAGATCGCTAATTGTAAACAACGAGCTGATAATTGATACTGCCAATCTTCTTTATCAGCTACTAATTCATCACGAACTTTGCGTTCACTAGGTCTAAGCAACTTGTCGTCTAAAATCAACGAGCTATCGTATATATCATTCCATAAAGCTAAACCTTGATTCCAACAATATCTGCGATAATCACACAAATCATCAATCACCTTTTTCATGGTCTTGTTTGGATAAAGCCTTACTTTTTGAACTCGAATCATTATTTTCGCCAGCTTTCAAAGACTTGTCATTTTTTAATTTACTTTTATATTTACGTAAACCATATAAGCGACAAGAAAATACATGTACAATGCTTATCATATCGTCGATCATTTCTTGAGTAGGACTAGTTTCAATGTTATTTAACACTACAATTTCTGTATTGTGCATCTTACATAATCTTTCAAACCATTCATAACCAAAGCGGATAAATCTATCTTTATAGGTAATAAAGATCGCATCGACTTGATTATCCATTACTTCTTTCAGTAATTGATTCCATTTTTTACGGTTATAATCAAGCCCGCTGCCAATATCAGTAAATGTTTCATCAAGAATAATGCCTTTTGCATTAGCATATTGTCTAATAAAAGCAATTTGATTTTTTAAATCATCTTTCTGCCCATATGTTGAGACTCTAGCATAAGCAACATTCTTACGATCATTACTGGTTGATCGACCGATGTATTTTAAGTATTGTTCTTCTGTGTAATATCTTCGATTAGTGGGAGTACGATAAGATTTTAAAATCCCATTATTATCCCAGCGTTGGAGGGTCAAAACAGTAACGTCAATCTTTCAGCCATTTCTTTTGGTTTTAATATCGCCATAATATCTACCTCACATTTTATCTTTCTTGTAGATATTATATCGCATTTGATTATATTTTAATTAGCAGTTATCTTCTCCCAAACATTTTGAGCGATTATATATTCTTCATCGGTCGGGATCCGCATCACAGTGATCGCAGAATCTGGACCAGAGATGATCGTTTTTTGCCCGCGTTTCTTATTTTCAGTTTCATTAAGCGTGACACCTAAATAAGACAATTTTTTCATGATCTCTTCACTTGTCTCAGGTGAATTTTCACCGATACCACCGGTAAAGACGATCCCATCGACACCTCCCATTTCGGTGATATATTGCCCGACATAGCGCAAAATATTGTGGTAAAAGAGTTTGATCGCTAATTGAGCACGTTTATTCCCTGTTTCAGCCGCCTCTTCGACATCGCGCATATCTGCCGAAACACCGGAAACACCTAAGAAGCCTGATTTTTCATTTAACAAATAGACCATCTCAGACATCGAGCTGAGTTCTAGTTTTTTCATCATATAATTGGCTAATGAGATATCAACATCGCCTGCGCGTGTCGCCATTTGAAGGCCACTCAATGGAGTAAAACCCATCGATGTATCAAAAGAACGACCATTTTTGACAGCGGTGATCGAAGCACCCGCACCAAGGTGGCAGGTGATCAATTTGAGCTCGGTCAAAGGGCGTCCCATCAGCTTAGCCGCTTCGTTGGCCACATATTCATGGCTGATCCCATGTGCCCCATAACGTCGGACACCAAAATCTTCATACCATTCATACGGCGTACTATAAAGATAGTTCTCCTCTGGAAGTGTTTGGTGAAAGGCCGTATCAAAAACCGCCACCGCTGTTGCTTGGGGCAAATACTTTCGAAAAGCCTTGATCCCATTCAAATTAGCTGGATTATGCAAAGGTGCCAGTTCAGCTAACTCTTTGATCTTTTTGATCACATCGTTATCGATCACGACTGGTCGGCTAAAATACTCACCTCCAGCTACGACACGGTGTCCGACCCCTTTGATCTCGCTGAGATCAGTCACAATGTCTAACTCTTTTAAAACTTTAAGCAATAATTCGATCGCTTGTAAATGATTAGTGATATCTTGTGTCAGTTCATATTTCTTGTCTGGTCCATATTTTAATTTCAAACGTGAGCCACTCAGACCGATCCGTTCGAGTATCCCACTTGCTAAAACTTGGCGGTCTTCATTATCAAATAATTTAAATTTTAAACTCGAACTACCAGAGTTGATGATCATTATCTTTTCCATAAGTTTTCCCTTCAAGATATATTAAGTTAGTTCTATCTTAGCTTAATTAGTTGGTACAAGCAATTGGCAACATAATTACAATGTCTCAACTAGCTAACTCATTTTATGCTTGGATGATCTTGGTATAGCGCTCGTAATGTTCTAATGTGTCCTTCGCAAGATCTTGGTTAGTTATGAGAAGGTCGACATTATATAAACTATAGAAGCGATAAAAATCATCGCGATTGAACTTATACTTATCCATCACAACGATCTTTTCTTTAGCATTGTTTAAGCCTAATGCCTCAGCCTGACCTTCTTCAGCATTAGCGGCCATCATGCTCTCGTTTTTAACGCCGTTTACACCGACAAAAGCTTTGCTAAACTTAAGATCTTCTAACATTTTGACAGTCAGACTCCCGATAAACTCACCTGAACGCTGACGGTAATGCCCCCCGACTAAGATCAATTCTGCTGGAGTCTTTTGCCAAGCTTCAAAGACAGGCAAGCTATTTGTCACGACTCTAAGCGTACTCGGATCTTCAACGTAAGAAACGATCAGTTCAAGTGTCGTTCCTGCTCCGATATAGAGCGTCTCATTTGGCTTGATCAATTTAGCAGCAGCCTTAGCAACAGTTTCTTTTTCAGCTAAATGGAGTTCGCGTTTTTGAATGCGTGAAAGTTCATGCTCCTCTATCCGCATGATCCTTTGCGCGCCTCCATGAAGACGTACGAGCTTACCACTTTTGGCTAACTCATCGAGATCGCGCCTGATCGTCATATCAGAGACACCTAACAGCTTGATCAATTCATTGACAGTGACGATCTCTTGTTGCTCGACTAAAGCCGTGATCTTTAATAAACGCTCTTTTTTTAACATCAAATTGCCCCTTAATTTATTTTTCTTACCTCAATATAGCACACTTAGTAGCTAAAAGCCTTCCTATCTGATCATAGCTAATCTTTATAAGTAACTACTTGTTCTAAGGCAAGCTTATTGGGGCTAAAGCTATTTAAAGGATCAGTTGAACTATACCCTAAAGCTACACCGATCGCTAAAGTTTCATTGGTCGGGATCTCCATGATCGCTTTCACACTTGCTGGAAATTTGACCAATTCATAAGCAGTGATCGAGTCTATCCCTTGATAAGTCGCACTCAAAACTAAAGTTTGAGTAAAAGCACCGATATCATGGATCGACCAAAGTGATGATCCTTTAGGTAAGGTGATATAAATAATTGCCTGAGCGTTAAAGAGCTCAACTTGGCTTTGATAAAAATCAACCTCGCCTGGTTTGAAGCGTTGCTTAAATTCAGTTGTCCAGGCAGCCATATTAGTTTGTGAGCGTTGATCCCATTTATTTCGACTCAAAACAGGATATTCTGGTTGCCCAGAAACTCCCTTCTCGACCAACTCACGGTGTTTTTCTCTGATCAATTCTAAAGTTTTACCTGTAGCAACATAGACACGCCAAGGTTGAGAATTGACCCAAGATGGTGTTGTTAAGGCATCTTTTATGATCTGATCAAGCTGTGTCTGTGAAATAGCTTTAGCAGTAAAATCACGTGTCGAGTGTCTTTTTTGGACAAGTTCAGTAAAATCCATCACTAACATCCTCTCATTTAGAAGTTATGCTAAGTATAACACCCCCAAGAAAACGTTACCACAAAAAATAGTTATGCTCTGCATTATATATATATCAATTTTATAAATACTCATTGAAAATTTGAACCACTATGATCTGAACTTAGCGATCAAAAATTCCTTGCCAACCATTTTAAACACTAAATCTAAATTTAATTTTACACAGTGGTTGACAAAGAGTCGGAAAAGATACAAGAAGTTCCATGAAGATAGCTCGAAACTATCTCCATGGAACTTCTAAAATTTTTTAGTCACTACGCTACATTACTTACTCTTATTCTTTCGTTTTCCTACGCTTCCCCCGAGAAAACCGCCAAGAGCCACAAGCAATGTCCCTAGAAGACCTGCTTTCATATCTTCCACTTTGTCTCCCGTTTGTGGTAAGTCATTTTGTTCAGCACTTGATTTAGCGAATTCGCCACTTAGCGAATTTTGTGCATCAGCCTTAATTACTTTTTGAGAATGACTATTCATAGTATCATCTGTGGCCTTCGAAACAGTATTCACAGTCCCATTGGTCTCATTAGCTAGATTTTCACCGTCATCTGCTTGATAGTTCACTGTCGTTTTAGCTTCTGGTACCACTGGTTCTTCATCTTTCACATACGTATATGTCAATTCGTTCGTTTCTTTCAGTGTTACTTCACTTCCTGCTTGGACTTTTGTCCCATTGAAAGTGATGCTATCTACATGATGTCCTGATACTTCTGGGGCCGTCGGCACTGTTACTTTATCGCCAACTTGTCCTTTTAGCTCGACTTTTTCTTGTGGGCTCACTGCTTTGCCATCTGCTTGATAGTTTACTGTCGTTTTAGCTTCTGGTACCACTGGTTCTTCGTCTTTCACATACGTATATGTCAGTTCATTCGTTTCTTCCAGTGTTACTTCACTTCCTGCTTGGACTTTTGTCCCATTGAAAGTGATGCTATCTACATGATGTCCTTGAACTGTTGGGGCTTCTGGTACTGTTACCTTATCACCGACTTGTCCTTTTAGCTCGACTTTTTCTTGTGGGCTCACTGCTTTGCCATCTGCTTGATAGTTCACTGTCGTTTTAGCTTCTGGTACCACTGGTTCTTCGTCTTTCACATACGTATATGTCAATTCGTTCGTTTCTTTCAGTGTTACTTCACTACCTACTTGAATTCTTGTCCCATTGAAAGTGATGCTATCTACATGATGACCTTGAACTGTTGGGGCTTCTGGTACTGTTACCTTATCACCGACTTGTCCTTTTAGCTCGACTTTTTCTTGTGGGCTCACTGCTTTGCCATCTGCTTGATAGTTCACTGTCGTTTTAGCTTCTGGTACCACTGGTTCTTCGTCTTTCACATACGTATATGTCAATTCATTTGTTTCTTTCAGTGTTACTTCACTTCCTGCTTGGACTTTTGTCCCATTGAAAGTGATGCTATCTACATGATGTCCTGATACTACTGGGGCCGTCGGCACTGTTACTTTATCGCCAACTTGTCCTTTTAGCTCGACTTTTTCTTGTGGGCTCACTGCTTTGCCATCTGCTTGATAGTTCACTGTCGTTTTAGCTTCTGGTACCACTGGTTCTTCATCTTTCACATACGTATATGTCAATTCATTTGTTTCTTTCAGTGTTACTTCACTACCTGCTTGGACTTTTGTCCCATTGAAAGTAATGCTATCTACATGATGTCCTGATACTACTGGGGCCGTCGGCACTGTTACTTTATCGCCAACTTGTCCTTTTAGCTCGACTTTTTCTTGTGGGCTCACTGCTTTGCCATCTGCTTGATAGTTCACTGTCGTTTTAGCTTCTGGTACCACTGGTTCTTCATCTTTCACATACGTATATGTCAATTCATTTGTTTCTTTCAGTGTTACTTCACTACCTGCTTGGACTTTTGTCCCATTGAAAGTGATGCTATCTACATGATGTCCTGATACTACTGGGGCCGTCGGCACTGTTACTTTATCGCCAACTTGTCCTTTTAGCTCGACTTTTTCTTGTGGGCTCACTGCTTTGCCATCTGCTTGATAGTTCACTGTCGTTTTAGCTTCTGGTACCACTGGTTCTTCATCTTTCACATACGTATATGTCAATTCATTTGTTTCTTTCAGTGTTACTTCACTACCTGCTTGGACTTTTGTCCCATTGAAAGTGATGCTATCTACATGATGTCCTGATACTACTGGGGCCGTCGGCACTGTTACTTTATCGCCAACTTGTCCTTTTAGCTCGACTTTTTCTTGTGGGCTCACTGCTTTGCCATCTGCTTGATAGTTCACTGTCGTTTTAGCTTCTGGTACCACTGGTTCTTCATCTTTCACATACGTATATGTCAATTCATTTGTTTCTTTCAGTGTTACTTCACTTCCTGCTTGGACTTTTGTCCCATTGAAAGTAATGCTATCTACATGATGACCTGATACTACTGGGGCCGTCGGCACTGTTACTTTATCGCCAACTTGTCCTTTTAGCTCGACTTTTTCTTGTGGGCTCACTGCTTTGCCATCTGCTTGATAGTTCACTGTCGTTTTAGCTTCTGGTACCACTGGTTCTTCATCTTTCACATACGTATATGTCAATTCATTTGTTTCTTTCAGTGTTACTTCACTACCTGCTTGGACTTTTGTCCCATTGAAAGTAATGCTATCTACATGATGTCCTGATACTACTGGGGCCGTCGGCACTGTTACTTTATCGCCAACTTGTCCTTTTAGCTCGACTTTTTCTTGTGGGCTCACTGCTTTGCCATCTGCTTGATAGTTCACTGTCGTTTTAGCTTCTGGTACCACTGGTTCTTCATCTTTCACATACGTATATGTCAATTCATTTGTTTCTTTCAGTGTTACTTCACTTCCTGCTTGGACTTTTGTCCCATTGAAAGTGATGCTATCTACATGATGTCCTGATACTACTGGGGCCGTCGGCACTGTTACTTTATCGCCAACTTGTCCTCTTAGCTCGACTTTTTCTTGTGGGCTCACTGCTTTGCCATCTGCTTGATAGTTCACTGTCGTTTTAGCTTCTGGTACCACTGGTTCTTCGTCTTTCACATACGTATATGTCAATTCATTTGTTTCTTTCAGTGTTACTTCACTTCCTGCTTGGACTTTTGTCCCATTGAAAGTGATGCTATCTACATGATGTCCTGATACTACTGGGGCCGTCGGCACTGTTACTTTATCGCCAACTTGTCCTTTTAGCTCGACTTTTTCTTGTGGGCTCACTGCTTTGCCATCTGCTTGATAGTTCACTGTCGTTTTAGCTTCTGGTACCACTGGTTCTTCATCTTTCACATACGTATATGTCAATTCATTTGTTTCTTTCAGTGTTACTTCACTACCTGCTTGGACTTTTGTCCCATTGAAAGTAATGCTATCTACATGATGTCCTGATACTACTGGGGCCGTCGGCACTGTTACTTTATCGCCAACTTGTCCTTTTAGCTCGACTTTTTCTTGTGGGCTCACTGCTTTGCCATCTGCTTGATAGTTCACTGTCGTTTTAGCTTCTGGTACCACTGGTTCTTCATCTTTCACATACGTATATGTCAATTCATTTGTTTCTTTCAGTGTTACTTCACTACCTGCTTGGACTTTTGTCCCATTGAAAGTGATGCTATCTACATGATGTCCTGATACTACTGGGGCCGTCGGCACTGTTACTTTATCGCCAACTTGTCCTTTTAGCTCGACTTTTTCTTGTGGGCTCACTGCTTTGCCATCTGCTTGATAGTTCACTGTCGTTTTAGCTTCTGGTACCACTGGTTCTTCATCTTTCACATACGTATATGTCAATTCATTTGTTTCTTTCAGTGTTACTTCACTACCTGCTTGGACTTTTGTCCCATTGAAAGTGATGCTATCTACATGATGTCCTGATACTACTGGGGCCGTCGGCACTGTTACTTTATCGCCAACTTGTCCTTTTAGCTCGACTTTTTCTTGTGGGCTCACTGCTTTGCCATCTGCTTGATAGTTCACTGTCGTTTTAGCTTCTGGTACCACTGGTTCTTCATCTTTCACATACGTATATGTCAATTCATTTGTTTCTTTCAGTGTTACTTCACTACCTGCTTGGACTTTTGTCCCATTGAAAGTAATGCTATCTACATGATGTCCTGATACTACTGGGGCCGTCGGCACTGTTACTTTATCGCCAACTTGTCCTTTTAGCTCGACTTTTTCTTGTGGGCTCACTGCTTTGCCATCTGCTTGATAGTTCACTGTCGTTTTAGCTTCTGGTACCACTGGTTCTTCATCTTTCACATACGTATATGTCAATTCATTTGTTTCTTTCAGTGTTACTTCACTACCTGCTTGGACTTTTGTCCCATTGAAAGTAATGCTATCTACATGATGTCCTGATACTACTGGGGCCGTCGGCACTGTTACTTTATCGCCAACTTGTCCTTTTAGCTCGACTTTTTCTTGTGGGCTCACTGCTTTGCCATCTGCTTGATAGTTCACTGTCGTTTTAGCTTCTGGTACCACTGGTTCTTCATCTTTCACATACGTATATGTCAATTCATTTGTTTCTTTCAGTGTTACTTCACTTCCTGCTTGGACTTTTGTCCCATTGAAAGTGATGCTATCTACATGATGTCCTGATACTACTGGGGCCGTCGGCACTGTTACTTTATCGCCAACTTGTCCTCTTAGCTCGACTTTTTCTTGTGGGCTCACTGCTTTGCCATCTGCTTGATAGTTCACTGTCGTTTTAGCTTCTGGTACCACTGGTTCTTCGTCTTTCACATACGTATATGTCAATTCATTTGTTTCTTTCAGTGTTACTTCACTTCCTGCTTGGACTTTTGTCCCATTGAAAGTGATGCTATCTACATGATGTCCTTGAACTGTTGGCGCATCTGGTACTTTCACCTTGTCGCCTACATTCCCTTGTACTTGCACTTGTTTGTCTGGTGTAACTGCGTTCCCTTGTTCATCTACGTATTTCGTTGTCACTGTTGCTTTTTCAACTCCAGCTTTTCCATAACGATTGACGACCAATGTTATCGTGTAATCATTATTGCTGGCGTTCTTTGGGTTGGACATGTCGGTAACTGCAAACTTCGTCTTATTAGGATCATTATCATCATATTTGATTAAATTATGATCAGCATCTGCATGGTAATAATCGGTAGTCAAATAATCATATTGGCCTAACTTCTTAGCTGGATTGTTCTGAATCGTTTCTACATTACTACTATCGTACCCCAATAAGTCATCAGTCCCATTTTTTCCTAACTGAATTTCAAGCTTAGCCTTAGCCGGTCCTTGAGCGGCGTTAGTAAATCCTCCTAGAGCATATTTTGCCCCACTATCGACTCGATACGCCTCACCACTTCCTGTAAGAATAGAATTAACAGTCCCTAATCTTCCACTAGTTTCTGTGATTATATGGCCATCCTGATCGACATTGATAATCACTGCTAAAGATTGGAAGAATCTTGCTAATGCTGTATCGGCCTTATACTTAAAGCTTTCTTGTATCGGAATAGTTTGCTCCTGATTTCCAAGCTCCGAAAAAACTCTCATTATAGCTAGATTATTCATTACTTCTTTATAATCTTTTTTACTATACGCATCTTGTAAACGTTTAACAAAAGGATAATAGAGAGCATAATATGATAGCGTTCTAGTTTGTGACTTAATTGGTCGTGGAGCTGTCAAGCTTGCATCGTCAAAGAGTGTTGGATTCGGCAAAATAGGTGTCGTCGATACATCTGCATTTGTAAGCACGCCTGATTTGATATACTTTTGGATCTCTTGTTCAATTTTTGCATCAGGAGTATCGTTAACTACAGATTGCGTAGCGGCACGCATACTAGCAACTCGAAAGGCAACTTGATTTTGAGTAGTTTTTTCTACTGTCTCTGGCGCAACTTCAGATGGCTGCTGTGCTTGATCTGGAGCTGCTACAGATGTTTCTACTTGTTCTTGAATATCCCCTGTAGACTCTTGTGTAGCATTTTGGGTTGAATAATCAGGGCTTTCAGCTTGTGCTCTTTCAATTGCTTCCGTAGAAATATTTTCAATTGCTTCCGTATTTTGGTCATTATTAATAGTTGCTTTTACAACAACTGGTTCAACAGTCATCTCTACTGGATCTTCAGCTTGTGAGGTACTACTTGGCTGCTCAACCACACCCTTATCTGCTTCAGCATCGTTAGACATATCCACTTGTTGATCATTCGTAGGATCATCTGAAGTCACAGTTGGCTTATCTGTTTCTTTCACCTCAGTAGGTGCCAATTGCTTTATTTGATCATTTTCTTGTATCGACAAGGAACCTTCCTTAATTTCTTCATTTGGATCATCATGGACATTTTCTGTTTTTTGAACGTCTTCTTGTGTATCCGCTTTAGCTAAAGATGGAAATAATATTCCAAAGCCAACTACGGTTAACCCCATAACGACCCAGTTTTTACCCGCCTTATACATTTTGTGATAAAGTTTTTTTGGCTGAGCCTTACGTAATTGATCATACTTATACCTTTTCACTAATATCTCACGTCCTTTTTATAACATGTTCCTAGATCACTAATAAATTCCTCTAACCCACCCGTCATCCTTTAAATATATTAAATCTGACCTATTGATCTAGTTTCTTTTTCTTCGTTTTCTTTGGCCTAGTTCTGTGGCGCCTAACAAGGCTGCTCCACTCAACAATCCTAGTCCTAGTAACATTGACTCTTCATCGTTTTCATCACCAGTTTGTGGTAATTCACCTACAACTTCTCGATTCACGATCTGGTTTTGATCCAAAACTTGTTTTGAACCTTCCGATGATATTTGTCTTTGGTTTACCTGAACTTTCTGGTCACTTTCTTTCCCCTCTCCAACAGATGTCGGTGTTACGGAGTTTGGCTTGGCTGGCTCTGTGACATTTGGTTCACCTGCAGTGTAATAGTATACTGTCTGACTTTGATCTTTCATATCTGGTGTCAATACTCTCCCAGCCACTACTAGTTTATCTGGTGTATATCCATCTAAAGTCGGAACAACACTTGGATCTATCGTCCCATCACCATTCCATACAGTTTCGATCGTCTCACCAGTTACCTTATCGATCACATATGTCGGCGTAAAGACTTTTTCTACCACACTAGATGGAAACGCTGGCTCGCCTTTATGAGGACCATTACCGTAAACATAGTTGATCGTATCAGTAACAGTTACTGGGATATCTGTAACTGTTTTTGTTCCATGTTCTAGATAAACATAGTAGTCTTGCTGTTTGTTCGTATCTTCATCAAACATTCCCTCACTAGCCTCAGGCTGTGCATAAACTAATTCATAACCTTTTGCACCGTAGTCTTGAAGCCTATTACTATATTTTGTTCCGGCTTCACCACTTAAGTGTTGGATAAAGTCTGTGATCTCTTTTCCATCACTTGGAGTATATCCAGTATTTTTGGTCTTTGCACCGTTAACGTCAATATAGTGGATCGTCACCAGTTGCTCCCCAACATAGTAATTGATCGTATCTTTTAAGTTTGCGCTATTATGGTCGAGCTGAGTTGCACCAACTGTCGCTTTATCTGCCACATATCCTGCAACTGTTGGACTTTCAACCGCTTCTGTCGTTTGCGCTGGACTCCATGTTGTAGCCAAAACCTCTTTAGTTACTGCATCCAACGTATTTCTTGAAGTAAAGACGTAATCTTTTTCATATGTCTGTGCGACTTGCCCACCCTTCAGAGGACCATTGCCATAGACATAATTAATAGTTTGTTTGATCGTCTTTGTTTCACCATTTTCTTCTAAACGACCGTGTTTCAAGATAACCTCAAAGATCTGATCGACATTCTTATCATTATCAAAGGTCGCATCTGTTGGGAAACCATCACTTACTAACACGTACCCTTTGCTTGTCAACTCATTGATCTTGGCCACCGTCGTATATTCGATCTTGGCGTTATTTCTACCTGTAACACTATCTGAACCTAACTGTTGTCCTGTCGTTTCATCGATATAATTGATCGTTGCTTTTTGATCATCATAGTTGTAAACGACTTTTGTATCTTCCCCTGGATCTTCTGGAGTGATCGTCGGTACTTCTGGCGTCATTCCTGGAATATTTGGTACTGGTTGATCTGGGGTCGTCTTACTTGGATCAGTCGGATCATTTGGATATTTTGGATTTGGCACATCTGGGATCGGATTACCATCTGGATCTACCGGAACGATCTTGCCTAATGGACGGTAAACGACTTGTTCACTCAAGTTTTCTTGCACTGTGTCTTTAGCGTTTACAACTGCTTTATCAACATAGTACCCTTCAACAACTGGAGATTTGACTGCATCATATTGTGACTTGTCAGCTGTCCACGCTTCGTTAGGGTTCTTGATTTCTCCCGTTACTGTGTCAATGATCAACGTCCGCGTCCATGTTGATGTTTGCACATTGTCATCAGCAACTTTGTTGCCTTGTTCATCAACATAAGTGATCGTTGATGTGTAGTCTTTGCGGTATTGATCTTTAGCTGGCCATTTTGGTCCGTTTGGATCTGGATCGTTAGGGTTCACTGGAGTTTCTGGTTCGTGTGGATCATTTGGTCCAACTGGCTTTTCTCCGTGTTTCAAGATAACTTCAAAGATCTGATCGACATTCTTATCATTATCAAAGGTCGCATCTGTTGGGAAACCATCACTTACTAACACGTACCCTTTATTTGTCAACTCATTGATCTTGCCCACCGTCGTATATTCGATCTTGGCGTTATTTCTACCTGTAACACTATCTGAACCTAACTGTTGTCCTGTCGTTTCATCGATATAATTGATCGTTGCTTTTTGATCATCATAGTTGTAAACGACTTTTGTATCTTTCCCTGGATCTTCTGGAGTGATCGTCGGTACTTCTGGCGTCATTCCTGGAATATTTGGTACTGGTTGATCTGGGGTCGTCTTACTTGGATCAGTCGGATCATTTGGATACTGTGGATTTGGTACATCTGGGATCGGATTACCATCTGGATCTACCGGAACGATCTTGCCTAATGGACGGTAAACGACTTGTTCACTCAAGTTTTCTTGCACTGTGTCTTTAGCATTTACGACTGCTTTATCAGCGTAGTACCCTTCAATAACTGGAGATTTGACTGCATCATATTGTGACTTGTCAGCTGTCCACGCTTCGTTAGGGTTCTTGATTTCTCCCGTTACTGTGTCAATGATCAATGTCCGAGTCCATGTAGATGTTTGCATATTATCTTCAGCAACTTTGTTGCCTTGTTCATCAACGTATGTGATCGTAGCGGTGTATTCCTTACTGTATCGATCCTTTGTAGGCCATTTTGGTCCATTTGGATCTGGATCGTTAGGGTTCACTGGAGTTTCTGGTTCGTGTGGATCATTTGGTCCAACTGGTTTTTCTCCGTGTTTCAAGATAACCTCAAAGATCTGATCGACATTTTTATCATTATCAAAGGTCGCATCTGTTGGGAAACCATCACTTACTAACACGTACCCTTTATTTGTCAACTCATTGATCTTGCCCACCGTCGTATATTCGATCTTGGCGTTATTTCTACCTGTAACACTATCTGAACCTAACTGTTGTCCTGTCGTTTCATCGATATAATTGATCGTTGCTTTTTGATCATCATAGTTGTAAACGACTTTTGTATCTTTCCCTGGATCTTCTGGAGTGATCGTCGGTACTTCTGGCGTCATTCCTGGAATATTTGGTACTGGTTGATCTGGGGTCGTCTTACTTGGATCAGTCGGATCATTTGGATACTGTGGATTTGGTACATCTGGGATCGGATTACCATCTGGATCTACCGGAACGATCTTGCCTAATGGACGGTAAACGACTTGTTCACTCAAGTTTTCTTGCACTGTGTCTTTAGCATTTACGACTGCTTTATCAGCGTAGTACCCTTCAATAACTGGAGATTTGACTGCATCATATTGTGACTTGTCAGCTGTCCACGCTTCGTTAGGGTTCTTGACTTCACCTGTCACTGTGTCAATGATCAATGTCCGAGTCCATGTAGATGTTTGCATATTATCTTCAGCAACTTTGTTACCTTGTTCATCAACATAAGTGATCGTTGAGGTGTAGTCTTTGCGGTATTGATCCTTTGTAGGCCATTTTGGTCCGTTTGGATCTGGATCGTTAGGGTTCACTGGGGTTTCCGGTTCGTGTGGATCATTTGGTCCAACTGGTTTTTCTCCGTGTTTCAAATGGATCACTACATTTTGATCAACATCATCATTGTCATCAAATGTTGCTGGTAATCTATCTTGACTCACTAATACATAGCCCTTGTCAACGTAACCATTGATGATCCATTGATAATCTTGGAGAACACTTGCGCCGATCACACTTGAACTTGCGCCCACTGCTAATCTCTCTTTGTTTTCTAAGATCTTACCATTATCACCATCATCGATCACTGTATAAGTCAATACTTGTTGATTTGCGCTGTAGTAAACTGTCACTTCGCTGTTTTGACTAGCTGAGGTGACTGTTTGAGCTTCGACCACAGCTTTATCAGCTGTATAACCAGCGATCGTTGGGCTTGTCACCGCCACAAACGTATCTGTGGCTGGATTCCAGATCAGATCACCAACATTTTGTTTAGTAACTTGATCTACTTTATAAGTTGGTACAAACGTCTTCGTCTCAGTCACGCTATCAGCTGCTCTTTGACCTGCTTTTGGTCCGTTACTGTAAACGTAGTTGACTACTCTTGTGACGTTCACTGGCGTACCTTCTACGTCTCTTAACGTATGTGTCAAGTAGACATAGTAGTTTTGATCGACACTTGGATCAGCATCAAAAGTCCCAGTACTTGCTTCTGGCTGTGCTTCTACGAGCTCATAACCAGCTTGTTCATAGTTCCACAACGTATTGGTGTAACTTTGGTCTGCTTCACCTGTCAATGTTTGCAGTTGCGCTGTCAACTCAGTCCCTGACGTTGGGGTGTAGCCTGTACCTTTTTCGACTCCGTAAACGTCCACATAGTGCACTTTTACTGTTTGAGTCCCAGCAGTATACGTTACGACATCATTTAAGTCTGTCGATTCATGCGTCAAGCTTTGACTGCCAACACTTGTCTTATCAGCGACATAGCCGGCAACTGTTGGGCTCGTTACTTCTGATGTTGTTTGTGGATCGCTCCAAACAGTAGTCAGCACCGCTTTCGTTACTGCATCTAACGTATTTCTTGAAGTGAAGACGTAGTTTTTTGTATACGTTCTAGCAGCTTCTTCACCTTGTTTTGGTCCATTGCCATAGACATATCTGATCGTTTGTTTGATCGTCTTCGTCTCGCCATTTTCTTCTAAACGACCATGGTTTAAATGGATTACTACATTTTGATCAACATCATCATTGTCATCAAATGTTGCTGGTAATCTATCTTGACTCACTAACACATAGCCCTGACCAACGTAACCATTGATGATCCGTTGGTAATCTTGGAGAACACTTGCGCCGATCACACTTGAGCTGGCACCAACTGCCAATCTCACTTTGTTTTCTAAGATCTTACCATTATCACCATCATCGATCACTGTATATGTCAATACTTGTTGATTTGTGCTGTAGTAAACTGTCACTTCGCTGTTTTGACTAGCTGAAGTGATCGTCTCTGCTTCGACCACAGCTTTATCAGCGGTATAACCAGCGATCGTTGGACTTGTCACCGCCACAAACGTATCTGTGTCTGGATTCCAGATCGGATCACCAACATTTTGTTTAGTCACTTGATCTACTTTATAGGTCGAAACAAACGTCTTTGTCTCAGTTACGCTGTTGGCTGCTCTTTGTCCCGCTTTTGGTCCGTTACTGTAAACGTAGTTGACTACTCTTGTGACGTTTACTGGCGTACCTTCTACATCTCTTAACGTATGTGTCAAGTAGACATAGTAGTTTTGATCGACACTTGGATCAGCATCAAAAGTCCCAGCGCTTGCTTCTGGCTGTGCTTCTGCAAGCTCATAACCAGCTTGTTCGTAGTTCCACAACGTATTGGTGTAACTTTGGTCTGCTTCACCTGTCAATGTTTGTAGTTGAGCTGTCAACTCAGTCCCTGAAGTCGGTGTATAACCTGTACCTTTTTCGACTCCGTAAACGTCCACATAGTGCACTTTTACTGTTTGAATCCCAGCAGTATACGTTACGACATCATTTAAGTCAGTCGATTCATGCGTCAAGCTTTGACTACCAACACTTGTCTTATCAGCAACATAGCCTGCGATTGTTGGGCTCGTTACTTCTAGTGTTGTTTGTGGGTCGCTCCAAACAGTAGTCAGCACTGCTTTCGTTACTGCATCTAACGTATTTCTTGAAGTAAAGACGTAGTCTTTTTCATACGTTCTGGCAGCTTCTTCACCTTGTTTTGGTCCATTGCCATAGACATATCTGATCGTTTGTTTGATCGTCTTCGTCTCGCCATTTTCTTCTAAACGACCATGGTTTAAATGGATCACTACATTTTGATCAACATCATCATTGTCATCAAATGTTGCTGGTAAGTTATCTTGACTCACTAACACATAGCCCTGATCAACATAACCATTGATGATCCGTTGGTAATCTTGAAGAACACTTGCGCCGATCACGCTTGAGCTTGCGCCCACTGCTAATCTCACTTTGTTTTCTAAGACTCTACCATTATCACCATCATCGATCACTGTATACGTCAATACTTGTTGATTTGCGCTGTAGTAGACTGTCACTTCGCTGTTTTGACTAGCTGAGGTGATTGTCTCTGCTTCGACCACAGCTTTATCAGCTGTATAACCAGCGATCGTTGGACTTGTCACCGTCACAAACGTATCTGTGGCTGGATTCCAGACTGGATCGCCAACATTTTGTTTTGTCACTTGATCTACTTTATAGGTCGGCACAAACGTCTTTGTCTCAGTTACGCTATCAGCTGCTCTTTGACCTGCTTTTGGTCCGTTACTGTAAACGTAGTTGACTACTCTTGTGACGTTCACTGGTGTACCTTCTACATCTCTTAACGTATGTGTCAAGTAGACATAGTAGTTTTGATCGACACTTGGATCAGCATCAAAAGTCCCAGCGCTTGCTTCTGGCTGTGCTTCTGCAAGCTCATAACCAGCTTGTTCGTAGTTCCACAACGTATTGGTGTAACTTTGGTCTGCTTCACCTGTCAATGTTTGTAGTTGAGCTGTCAACTCAGTCCCTGAAGTCGGTGTATAACCTGTACCTTTTTCGACTCCGTAAACGTCCACATAGTGCACTTTTACTGTTTGAATCCCAGCAGTATACGTTACGACATCATTTAAGTCAGTCGATTCATGCGTCAAGCTTTGACTACCAACACTTGTCTTATCAGCGACATAGCCTGCAATTGTTGGGCTCGTTACTTCTAGTGTTGTTTGTGGATCGCTCCAGATCGTATCGATAACAGCCTTAGTTACTGCATCTAACGTGTTTCTTGAGGTGAAGACGTAGTCTTTTGTATACGTTCTGGCTGCTTCTTCACCTTGTTTTGGTCCATTACCATAGACATAACTGATCGTTTGTTTGATCGTCTTCGTCTCGCCGTTTTCTTCTAAACGACCATGGTTTAAATGGATCACTACATTTTGATCAACATCATCATTGTCATCAAATGTTGCTGGTAAGCTATCTTGACTCACTAACACATAGCCCTGATCAACATAACCATTGATGATCCGTTGGTAATCTTGGAGAACACTTGCGCCGATCACACTTGAGCTGTCACCAACGGCTAATCTCACTTTGTTTTCTAAGACTTTACCATTATCACCATCATCAATCACTGTATACGTCAATACTTGTTGATTTGCGTTGTAGTAGACTGTCACTTCGCTGTTTTGACTAGCTGAGGTGACTGTTTGAGCTTCGACCATAGCTTTATCAGCTGTATAACCAGCGATCGTTGGGCTTGTCACCGCCACAAACGTATCTGTGGCTGGATTCCAGACTGGATCACCAACATTTTGTTTAGTAACTTGATCTACTTTATAAGTTGGCACAAACGTCTTCGTCTCAGTCACGCTATCAGCTGCTCTTTGACCTGCTTTTGGTCCGTTACTGTAAACGTAGTTGACTACTCTTGTGACGTTCACTGGCGTGCCTTCTACGTCTCTTAACGTATGTGTCAAGTAGACATAGTAGTTTTGATCGACACTTGGATCAGTATCAAAAGTTCCAGAACTTGCTTCTGGCTGTGCTTCTGCGAGCTCATAACCAGCTTGTTCGTAGTTCCACAACGTATTGGTGTAACTTTGGTCTGCTTCACCTGTCAATGTTTGTAGTTGAGCTGTCAACTCAGTCCCTGAGGTCGGGGTGTAACCTGTACCTTTTTCGACTCCGTAAACGTCCACATAGTGCACTTTTACTGTTTGAGTCCCAGCAGTATACGTTACGACATCATTTAAGTCAGTCGATTCATGCGTCAAGCTTTGACTGCCAACACTTGTCTTATCAGCGACATAGCCTGCGACTGTCGGACTCGTCACTTCTGATGTTGTTTGGGCAGCACTCCAGATCGTATCGAGAACAGCTTTCGTTACTGCATCTAACGTATTTCTTGAGGTGAAGACGTAGTCTTTTTCATACGTTCTGGCTGCTTCTTCACCTTGTTTTGGTCCATTGCCATAGACATACCTGATCGTCTGTTTGATCGTCTTCGTCTCGCCGTTTTCTTCTAAACGACCATGGTTTAAATGGATCACTACATTTTGATCAACATCATCATTGTCATCAAATGTTGCTGGTAAGCTATCTTGACTCACTAACACATAGCCCTGATCAACATAACCATTGATGATCCGTTGGTAATCTTGGAGAACACTTGCACCGATCACACTTGAGCTGGCTCCAACTGCCAATCTCACTTCGTTTTCTAAGACTCTACCATTATCACCATCATCGATCACTGTATATGTCAATACTTGTTGATTTGTGCTGTAGTAAACTGTCACTTCGCTGTTTTGACTAGCTGAAGTGATCATCTCTGCTTCGACCACAGCTTTATCAGCGGTATAACCAGCGATCGTTGGACTTGTCACTGCCACAAACGTATCTGTGGCTGGATTCCAGACTGGATCGCCAACATTTTGTTTAGTTACTTGATCTACTTTATAAGTTGGCACAAACGTCTTCGTCTCAGTCACGCTGTCCGCTGCCCTTTGACCTGCTTTAGTTCCGTTACTGTAAACGTAGTTGACTACTCTTGTGACGTTCACTGGTGTGCCTTCTACATCTCTTAGCGTATGTGTCAAATAGACATAGTAGTTTTGATCGACACTTGGATCAGCATCAAAAGTCCCAGCACTTGCTTCTGGCTGTGCTTCTGCAAGCTCATAACCAGCTTGTCCGTAGTTCCACAACGTATTGGTGTAACTTTGGTCTGCTTCACCTGTCAATGTTTGTAGTTGAGCTGTCAACTCAGTCCCTGACGTTGGGGTGTAACCTGTGCCTTTTTCGACTCCGTAAACGTCCACATAGTGCACTTTTACTGTTTGAGTCCCAGCAGTATACGTTACGACATCATTTAAGTCAGTCGACTCATGCGTCAAGCTTTGACTGCCGACACTTGTCTTATCAGCGACATAGCCTGCAATTGTTGGGCTCGTTACTTCTAGTGTTGTTTGTGGCTCGCTCCAAACAGTAGTCAGCACTGCTTTCGTTACTGCATCTAACGTATTTCTTGAGGTGAAGACGTAGTCTTTTTCATACGTTCTGGCGGCTTCTTCACCTTGTTTTGGTCCATTGCCATAGACATATCTGATCGTTTGTTTGATCGTCTTCGTCTCGCCGTTTTCTTCTAAACGACCATGGCTAAGGTGGATCACCACCAACTGATCTACAGATGAATCTGAATCATATTTGTCTGGGATCTCAGACATACTTTCAATAATATATCCCTGTTTTTCATAACCATCAGCGATCTTTTGATAGCGTTGATAGATACTTAACGGAATATTTGCCTCTGATTCACCTGTCCCAAGCAACGTTACTGGAACAAGCTCTTTGTTTTCAGTATCATCTATCACTTGATAATTGAGCACTTGTTGCTCAGGAGCATAGTAAACGGTAAAGCTCAGATCACTTTCTGGCGTTTCATGCGTTACATTGATACTTTCGATCTTTGCTTTGTCTGGTGTATAGCCTGAGACAGTCGGACTTTGAACTTCAACAAATATTTGAGGACTGCTCCAAACTGTATTGATAACTTCCTTAGTTACTTTATCGATCGTATCGACAGAAGTGAACGTTATTGGTTGTGAAGTGTACATTGGCGCTGCAACGTCACCTTTATGGATCCCACTAGCATATAAATAATTGATCTTCTCTGTTAATGTTACTGAAGATCCTGCCTTATCCTCTGTATCATGCCGTAAATGGACCACTAATGTTTGATCGACTGTTGGATCATTATCGTAGTTATCAGGTACTGGATCTTGGCTGACTACAACATACCCAGCAGCTTTATAACGTTCGATAATATTTTCATAATCACTCTTAGTCGAAGCACTGACTTCTGAATTTGATAAACCATTTCCAAGCTCTTGCTTGTCTACTAATGTAACTGGTGTATATCCCGCATCAGTTTTAGTGCCTTGATCATCGATAACAGTCACACGTAAAGTTTGGAGATCTTCAACATATTTGATCTCATACACTTGAATATCTGTATCAGTATTACCAGTATTTTCAGTGTTATCAAAAGTCAATTTAGCTGCCAAAGCCGCATCTAAACTGCTATATTCTTTTCCGTCTGGCGCAGTGACTGTATAGCGATAATTTTGACGTCTAAACGCCAAAGATCCATTTGCTAACGTAGTTGCATCTGAAAGAACAGGCCTTCCATCTGCACCATAAAACATCGTTCCCCCAGATACCCCGTCATTATAGAAAGGACTGATATTTTCTGCCTCAGCTATCGTTGTTGGGATCTCTTTTGCAGGATCATTTTTACTAATGATCACAGCCTTTTGGAAATCACCAACATAATTAACGATAAAGTTTTGCGTGGCACCAGAGATATCACTGGTACTATCAAATGTTCCTTGAGCTACTAAAGCATCAGCTAAAGTATCATATTCACTACGTCCATCTTTATCTGTCAGTAGTTTACCCGTACGATCGACTACTGTGATCGTATAGTGATATCCTTTACGAGCTAATTGTGCATCCGTTACACTAAAGCTGATAGCGCTGACCCCTGTTGGATCTTCTTGGAAGTTACTTCCAGTATTTGCTTGCGGATCACCAGTCGCAGTCGCCAACTCAGTCCCACTAAGCGATCCTTCAAGTAACCGCGCTTTATCGACTTGATAGACCCTTGTCACCACAGTAGAACCATCGGCTTGTAAAAGAGTACTTGGGGAGAAAGTGTTTCGTGTGAATTTATATCCAGTAATAGTTTCGGGAGGATCAAGCACTAAAGCTTTCCCCGCTTCACCAAAAAGATCACCATTTTCAATGACATACTCGCCAGTGCTTGGATCTAAAGCAGCTTTACCTTGTACATCTTTGTAACCGTTGATCTGATTTCCATCTTGATCAACGATCTTCAAAGTAGCATAAGTCGCATAAGTATCAGTAACTGTCCCTGGGATTAAAGAGAGCTGATTTTCATAACCCATGACTTGTCGTAAAGTAACTTTCTTCGACATATTATGCTCACTTGTCGGTGAATATGCGTTAAATTGATAAACGATCTTGTTACTTGCACTCAATGCTGGCACATATAATACTAATGATTTGACTGTTGACCAATCAGTTACTTGGTCGGCAGTCTTTAATTGACTTGGGAGCGCTTGACCACGCGACCATGTCGATCCATCCTCAAAGGTTAACGTTGTACCGTCTGAACTCAGTGTAGCTAACTGCGTCGAATAATACATTGTATGTGCGTCATTGACATAGTTATTGGTTGGATCAATTGCCAATGACCCTGGTCCACTAACATTTAGCGTAAAATCTTGGGTCGCATTAGGATTATTGCCATCAACTACTCCAACTTGGGGGAGATTCATAACTGAAATAACACCTTTTAATGGGTCAGCGGTATTATTGACCATCCCCATTTGAAGTGTTTGAAGACCAGTCTTCTTACCATTAACATCAATAAAATCTTGAGCTGGATAACTCAAACCACTAGAAGATAAACCAACATCAGCAGTCCCCTTGATCAAAGGTACTGGTCTAACTTCAACAGGCGCAATGATCCGCAAATAGCCATTATTAGTTCCTGAGAGTAGCGGTATAGTATCAGCGCTCGTGCCATCATTAAACACGATCTTTGTCTTAGATGAATCAGATAGATCAGAGTTACTAAAATCACCACCAACTTGAACCCAGCTAGTATTTCTATCACTATAGAAGTTAGGAGCATAAGCACGTAAACCTTCAGTTGAAACTCCCATCGCTTGTAGTTGTGCTACAGTATATAGATCTAAAGTCTTATTATTGGCTTTGTCTTCGTAAGCGTATAAGGTCTCAGTCGTTCTGTTCGTATCAAAACCATTTAACGCATCACTACGGACCTGTACATTAATGCCCACTCTGTCAGTAGGTCCAAGTTCAAAGCCTGTCCCAGTCCAATCAAGAATAATAACTTCCTGATTATCACTATTGTACTTCCTAGATATTTTAGGCTCTGGGACCTCCCCTTGAGCTGACCTAACAGCATAGAACCTATTTGAGCCCGCAATTTTAGTGACTTCCATTTGATCTGGAATAGTAAAGTACACGATCGGCTCTTTAACTTTTTTATATATTGTTTTAGGTTCTTCTACCCAGTAACCACCTGAAAGATCGGTAGCTGTATTATTGGGCTTTCCTTCTAAGATCCCACCTGCATCTAGGTTTACCCCAGGTTTATAAACAGAAGTCGGTTTTGTTAGACTTCCACCTGCTTCTAAATACAACGATAAGCTATCGCCTAAATTATACACACTTTGATTATTTCCAGATCCAGCCGATGAAGGTAATACCGTCCTAATAGGTAAATTAAGCACTGTATCTTCTGCTCGAAATGGTCTAAGGTCTAACTGTATACTCCGTTTTCTATTTTTAGATGTAACAGATATATTTGTAGTATACACATTATCTTTACCGTACTGTGCAAGAGTATTTAGATACCCCAATATATTGATGTATCCAGTACCGATATCATGATAGCCGTCATAGTAAGTTGAGTTATAACTCCTTTCCATAATGGCGTTAGCATAATAAGGAACATCTGGGGTAACATCATAAGCCGAAATTTTTACGCCTTCAGCTAACTTTTCCCCATTGCTAAACTTACCAAAGTGATCTATAACGCCAGTAGTCGGGTTATAGCTTTCCCCAGCTTGTAATCGTTGTGTTATTTTACTTCCATCTGCTCCAGTAACGACGACTATGTAACCTGTCTGCGCTGGATTATATGACCTAAAATCGGCATAGTCACCACTTACATTGTTTAGGGGCATGACGATCCCAGTAGTTGTGACCTCAGCTGGAAAATCAAAATGATACGTAGGCGTAAAACTAGTAAGCCCCTTCCCTTTTAGCCCTACTGAATACAATACTGGGGCGTAAGGTGCACCATTTTCTAATATTGGTACATTTATTGTCATTCGATGCGTCGTTGGGAGATTATCATACCCATAATAATATGGCATAGAACCAAAATTCGTGTTCGACTCATACTCATCAATACCACTGTTTCTTTGATTAAAAATTGGATATTGCAGATTAATGCTAAAATCTTCATAAACTTTAGCACCATCTCTAGGTAAAACTTTTTCGGCAAAAGATTTAAGATTTTTGACAGCTCTGCTAGCATCTAACGCTTCACCAGTATCAATATTTGTTTGACCAAAGTAATGTTTTTCGCCATCACCTACATCATACCAGCCTGAGGCCTGTCCACTCTCACCTGTCGTCTGTTCACTAGTATACCGTCCAACAAATGGCACTTTGTTAAGACTAGCCATACTGCTTACTCTTAAATAATCAACAACTATGGGTGTTCCCTCGCCTTGAGGTTGTGTTACTGAGAAAAGCCCCTCGCCATAAGATCCCTCGTATGCACTCTTCTTTATATAATCTTTAGTTGCTTGTTCATCTAAAAGAAAGTGTTCAGGAACAGGGATACTCAGTCTTAAAATACCATTCCCTGCATATTTATCAGAATCTACCGTAACAACATACAGATAGTTTTCATCAACAGTTCGTAGTACTTTGCTATTCTCGACAGGCCCAATGCTTTTTATATTAATATTAGGAATAACCTCTTCTCCCAGCTTATACACGATCTCATTGCGTGTATTAGCGGGGGCAGCTTCACCATTTATTAAAAAGCTGATCTCATAACTTTCCCCACCATGATATTTTTTTATATCACTTCCTGTGCCACTCTTGTATGGTAGGTATTCGTCAGAACCACTAGTAGCAGCATGCCCATGGTTAAAGAAATCAACAGCGGGGATGATCTGGGTTCGGGTGACAGTAACATTATCAGGTGCGTCCTCGATCGTCCAAGTCATAGTCCAGCTACCGTTTTTCTCACGCTTCTTCACAGGATTTCCCGTTGGGCGCATCTGCTCTACTGGGCTTACGTAATAATAAGTATAAGGATAATTTTTAAGAGGACTAAAAACCAGACTAAATTTATCACCTTTTTTCCCTGTATATGACACTGTCATACCTAGTTTACCTTGATACTGGCTACTGTAGTTGGCATGCCCTTGAGCATCATATACGTACATTTTAGAGCCATCTTCTAATACTTTAGGAGCAGACAAAGTTCCATAGCTATCTCCTTGGGTCAAAGAGGTCAAACCAACTGATCTACCGTCAGTCACATCTGCTGCTTTAGGTTCTACGCTTGCAGTAGTTGCTAATAATGAAGTTTCTAATTTGTTTGTTGCGACTGAACGTGCTGTTCTTTTCAAAGGCGTTAGATCTTTTTCACGCTCTAAAAAGTCAATATTTGCTTTTGTATGTAGACCATTTACTTGACCTTGAACTTTTGCTGGTTCATCGGCTTGTTTTTGCTCACTAGATACTACTGAAGTGGCTGTTTTTGTTTCAGTCACATCTTTATTGACTTTATCAACTACGTTTTCTTCTTTTGCTGTTGCTTGAATTTTGTTATCGGAAATTTGCTCTCCTACCTGATCATCCTTAGCCACCTCAACAGGAGCATCCTTTTCAGTAGGCGTACTTTCTTGCTTATCAACAGTCGTTGCTTGCCCCTTAACACTCTCATCTTGGTCTTTTGGAGCATCTTGTCCATTGGATGTTTCAGTTTCTTTTGCAGTGACTTCTCCTTGACTAACAGTCCCTACTTGAGGTTGATCTGCTTTATTTACAGCATCACTTTCCTCAGTGTCTTGCGTTTGCTCTGATATCATTTGGGGCTTGTCTGTAGCAGTTTGCTCACTTGATCCATCAGCCTGTTCTTTTTCAGCCACTACAGAAGCGCTAGTTTGGCTAGCTGGATCACTTTCTTTTGTTTCACTAATATTTACAACTGGCTGAGTAGTTTCATCTTTAACATCATTTTGCGCAGTCGTACTTGTTAGTGGCGCCTCATCAGCAGAAACTTGTTGTACGAGCGTAGCGGTGCTAAAGAGCGACATCCCAGCTACGACCCACATTTTCTTCCTTTTATATAGCTTATACCGCTTCTTTTCCTCAGTCGTATATTTAAACAACCGCGAATTGACATTATACCTAAGCATGCACACCCCTCCTATGATCGTGTGTTAATCATTAAAAATATGTGATATTGAATAGTTTTACACCATTTTTTAATTAAGATAACTTTTCCGTAATAAACTCCATTCTTCACTTCAGTTATCATCACAATTTAAGGGTATACTAATAGTAGTATCACGTAAACTAGTTTTTGACCTCGTCACTACTTAAAAAAACTTATTTTCTTTTATAAATTGCTATTATATATATAATTTGACGTATTAAAATTTTTTCATCCTTTTTATTCCTTCGATACTTTTATTCAAATAAAATCGATTTATTCATTTGTTGTAGGGGGCTTGCTCATCATTATTAACAAAAACACCTAAAAAAAAATAAGAGTAATTTAGAAAATTTACTTTTCTAAATTACTCTTATTTGGCAGAGACTGCTTAATAGCATAATCTCATTAAAACAAGATCTCTACAAAGCCTTGGGAACTTTGCAGAGATCTTGCGGAAAGGAAAGCGGTCTTAGCACGCTCTCTAACGTAAAGTTTATCTAAAATTTAATAAAAACGCAACTTTAGCAATACCTATATCTCTCTAGCAACTAATAATTTGCGCATTTGCTCAAGAGCACACCTTTTCTAAACAAAAAGACCACTTTAAGCGCCAAAATGACTGAGGCTTGCAGTGGTCTTTTAATAAGCTATCTGTTTATCTCGCAGGTCTAAAGTTCGTTAAAACATTACACTTCTAAAGTTGAATTTTTTCTTCAAATAGCGTCGTGCTAAGTAACCTAGACCAGCTAAGATCGCATAAACGATCGGTTCCATCGTCTTATTGATCGAGACTGGGATAAAGGCGATCACGCCAAAAGCCACGATCCAGATCAAGATCAACTCAAGTGTTACTAAAAGCGTCCTGATCCAACGTCTCCGTCCTTTTTCTTTCCGGGCAGACAGCATGCTACGGTAGAAGAAGGCAAGCCCGATCCCAGCGATCGTTGAAGTTGCTAAAAGTGTGATCCAGCCACCACTAACATCGGCTTGTTTTGGTGAGAAGAGTCCTAGCAAAGTATACATGATACAAAACATGATAAACATGATCAAACCATTATCAAGTGCTAAGACCCAAAACTTAGGTAGCTCTGTTGGCTCATCTTCTTTTTTTGGTCCATTGACGATCTCTTCTGCTTTCTCTGTGACTGTCCCGTAAAGCTTAGTTGCGACGATCCCTTGACGTTGTTTATCTTTTAATTCTTCATACATCAAAGTCAAAACTTGTTCTTTTTTCTCAGGATCATAGTTTCTTTCTGTTAAAGCTTTATCTAAATGGAACAAATAATCTTCATTGCGCTTTGTTAACCCTGAAAATTTACCATCGCGCACAGTCACTTGAACTTCTTTGGCCCGTTCTTGTTGGCGCTTGGCTGCTTGTTCGTTACGTCTACTTTCTTCTGCCACGCAAATCCCTCCTAGCTGGATCTTTTAGTTAAATTTTTAAACGTTGAATCTAAATTCGATGATGTCACCATCTTGAACTTCGTACGCTTTACCTTCTGAACGTAAGCGTCCAGCTTCTTTAACAGCTTGCATGCTACCGTATTTATCTAGATCAGCAAAGGACACTGTTTCAGCTCGAATAAAGCCTCTTTCAAAATCCGAATGGATCACACCTGCAACTTGCGGAGCTTTCATTCCTTGTTTGAATGTCCAAGCTCGGGTCTCTTTACCTCCAGCTGTAAAGAAGGTCGCTAGGCCTAAAAGTTTGTAAGACGCTTTGATCAAGCGATCGAGCCCTGATTCTTCCACACCTTCCATTTCAAGGAATTCTTGTTTTTCATCTTCATCCATTTCTGCGATCTCTTCTTCAGTCCGAGCACAAACAGCTAAAGCTTTCGAACCTTCAGCTTCAGCAAATTCTTTGATCTCTTGGTAGTATTTGGAACTTTCTGGATCAGCCATATCTTCTTCGGCGATGTTAGCAACGTAAAGGACTGGTTTAGAAGTCAATAAGAATAGACCTTTAACGATCTTTTGTTCTTCTTCGTTGAATTCGAGCGAACGCACTGGTTTTTCTGCTTCTAAAGCTGGTTTGATCTTCTTTAAGACTTCAAATTCAGCGACAGCGGCTTTATCTTTTGTCCGTGCCACTTTTTCGACCCGCGCATAACGCTTATTGACTGAATCAAGATCCGCTAAGATCAATTCTAAATTGATCGTTTGGATATCTTCTAATGGGGCAACTTTATTGGCCACATGCGTGATATTTTCATCATCAAAAGCGCGCACGACATGGACGATCGCATCGACTTGACGAATATTTTCTAAGAATTTATTTCCAAGACCTTCACCTTTGCTTGCGCCTTTAACGATCCCGGCGATATCAGTAAATTCAAATGTTGTATGCACGATCTTTTTAGCGGGAATGATCTCATCGATCCGGGCTAACCGTGCGTCTGGAACTTCGACCATCCCGACATTTGGTTCGATCGTCGCAAAGGGGTAGTTTGCCATTTCAGCGCCTGCCTTTGTGATCGCGTTAAATAATGTTGACTTGCCGACATTTGGTAAACCAACGATACCTGCTGTTAATGCCATGATTACTTTCTCTCTTTCCTATTCTTTAGTTGCTTTTTCTAAGACCTTTTTCATCTTTTTATCAAATTCGCGACGGGGCAACATGATCAACCGACCGCAGCCAGTACATTCGATCTTGATGTCCATCCCCATCCGGATGATCTCCCACCGGTTGACCCCACATGGATGTGGTTTTTTCATCTCAACGATATCATGCAATTCGTACATAGTTTTCCCCCCACTTAGTCTAAATTTATTTCTAAGAGCTCTAAGATCCGATTAAGATCATCTAACGAAAGATATTCGATCTCGATCTTACCTTTTTTAGTCTTCTTATTTTCTTTGATCGACACGCTCGTTCCCAACCGTTCCCGCAATAATTCTTCACTGTGATGAAGATGCGGATCTTTTTTAGCTGTTTTCTTTGGCTTTTTAGCTTTTGTCTCACCGTTCAAAGAGCTCACGAGCTGTTCAAGTTGACGCACAGTCAAACTTTCTTTGACTGTTTTTTGCGCAACTTTGCCTAAAAGCTTTTTATCTTTTAGTGAAAGTAAAGTCCGCGCTTGGCCCATCGAAAGTTTCCCTGCTTGTAATAAGTCTTTGACTTCTTTGGGTAAACTCAATAACCGCAAATAATTAGCGATATATGGACGTGATTTGCCTAAGCGTTCTGAGACTTGGGCTTGCGTCAGATCAAGCTTTTCCATCAAAGTATTATACGCTTGTGCTTCTTCTAACGGCGTCAGATCTTCTCTTTGAAGATTTTCTAAAACGGCGATCTCCATCATCTTTTCTTCATCGAATTCACGGATGATAGCCGGGATCGTTTCTTCTTTGGCTAATTTTGAAGCCCGAAAACGGCGCTCCCCAGCGATCAGCTCATACCCCATCACAGCAGACGGACGAACGATCACGGGTTGGAAAACACCTTGCTTTTTGATCGAAGCTGCTAACTCTTGTAAAGACTCTTCATCAAAAGTTCGGCGCGGTTGGTATGGGTTGGTCCGGATCTCATCGAGCTTGAGCATCACGACCGCATCTTTATCTGTTTTTGGGCTTTCGACCGCGGAAAATAAGGCTTCAAGTCCCCGGCCTAAGGCTTTATTTTTCTTCTGTGGCATTAGCTGCCAAAACCTCCTTTGCTAAAGCTTCGTATGCTTTGGCACCTTTTGAATTGGCATCGTAATCGACGATCGGTTCACCATAACTCGGTGCTTCAGAAAGTTTGACATTGCGCGGAATGATCGTTTCATAAACAGCTTCTTTGAAGTAATCTTTGACTTCACTTACGACTTGATTGCCTAAGTTAGTCCGCGCATCAAACATCGTCAATAAGACACCTTCGATCTTTAATGTAGGATTAAAGTGTTTTTGCACTAATTGATACGTATTGATCAACTGGTTAAGTCCTTCTAGCGCATAGTATTCGCTTTGGACAGGGATCAAGATCGAATCACAAGCCGTAAAGGCATTGACTGTCAAGATCCCTAATGAAGGCGGACAGTCGAGCAAAAGATAATCATATTCATCTTGAACTAAAAGAAGCGCATCGGCTAAGCGCTTTTCGCGCGCAAACTGTGATGCCAGTTCGATCTCAGCCCCAGACAAACGGATCGTTGCGGGCACGACATCTAGATTTTTGCGTTTAGTCGTTAAGATCACGTCTTCTAAAAAGACTTCATTAACCAAAACGTCATAGATATCTTGCTTGATCTGGGCTTTGTCGATCCCGATCCCACTTGTCGCATTACCTTGGGCGTCCATATCGATCAACAAAACGCGTTTGCCTTGATCGGCTAAACAAGCAGCTAAATTGACACTTGTGGTCGTCTTCCCAACGCCACCTTTTTGGTTGGCTAGTGCAATAACTTTTCCCAAAAATATCCCCCCTAGTCTCTAGCGACTGGAATATCAATAATGATCCGATGGAATTCAGTAGTATTTTCTTCGCTCATATTAACTTTGAGCCCTGATTTTTCGACCATTTGGACAGCTTTTTTAACTGTATTGATCGCTACTTTTTGATTAGGTGCAACATTTTTTGTAACGGCACGTTTCTTCTTTGGTTTAGCTTCTTCTTTTGGAGCTAAACTTTCTTTGACCTTTTCTTCAGTCTCTTTGACAGAAAGACCCTCAGTCTCGATCGTTTGTAACATCTCGACTTGCTTTGCCGGTTCAAGGGCTAATAAGCTTCTTCCGTGGCGTTCTGTGATCTTGCGGTCTAAGATCGCCGTTTGCACAGTTGGCTCTAATTTCAACAAACGCAATTTATTAGCGACAAATCCTTGGCTCTTACCCATTTCTTTTGCTAATTGCTTTTGGGTCAAGTCATTTAGTTCCATTAAATGCGCATAGGCTTTAGCTTCTTCAACTGCCGTCAAACCTTCGCGATGCAAGTTTTCGATGATCGCAAGCGAAGCTGACTCAGAATCACTCATCTCTCGCACGATCGCGGGAACTTTTTCATAGCCAAGTTTAGTGACTGCACGAAAGCGCCGCTCCCCAGCAATGATCTCATATTGATCTTCCGCTAGTTTTCGTAAAACGATCGGTTGCAATAAACCATGTTCGTAGATCGTATCGGCTAATTCCGCGATGCTTTCCTCACTAAAAACTGTTCGTGGCTGATTTTGGTTAGGCACGATCTTAGCTAACTCGATCTCTTGGACGCGATTTTTATTAGTAACATCTTCGTCCTTATTTTTTTTAAAAAATGAAAATGCCATTTTTATTTCCTCCCTTGGGGCGCTTCTAAAGGTTGTTTTGCCGGTGTTCCTGGTTTTCTTGGATATTTTTTAGGCGTTTCTTTGACTTTATCGATCACGAGCAGATGCCGTTTTTCGTCACTTTTTGGTAAAGTCGTCTCGATATCGGCTTGTAATTTACCCCCTAAAGTCTTGATCGCATAGCGTCCTTCAGCTAATTCTTCGCCTGCTTTTTGCGCTTTCAAAGCGATAAAACGGCCCCCGACTTTAGTCAATGGTAAACAAAATTCGCTCAAAACGCTCAAACGCGCAACGGCACGTGCGGTCACAATGTCAAAGCTCTCCCGAAACGCACTTTTTTTACTTGCAAATTCTTCAGCACGCGCATGATAAACAGAGACCTCGTCTAGCTCAAGTTTAGCTGCTAGCTCATGCAAAAACTTGATGCGTTTGTTGAGCGAATCAACGATCGTCACTTTTAATTGGGGAAAGACGATCTTTAACGGGAGTGAAGGAAAACCAGCCCCCGCCCCGACATCACAGAGCGTCCAAGCATTTTGGCTTAAATCTGGGATCTCTAACGCGGGTAAGAGCGAATCATAAAAATGTTTAAGATAAACTTCATCTTTAGCTGTGATCGCCGTCAAATTGACATGCTCATTTGTAGCAACTAAAAATTCATAGTACATCTCAAATTGTTCGAGCTGTTTTGGGCTAAGCTCGATCCCTTTTTGCGCTAAAGCTTCTTTAAATTCTTCTGGTGTCATTTGGTCCCCTTAGATCTTATTTCTGAATTGTGAAACAATATTTAATTTCTATGTTTCACGTGCTATTATAATAGTAATTTATTTAGTACTAAAATACAAGTTAAGACGTTGAAAAGACTAACGTTTGCGCCTGTAATTCTTTAAGAAAGGACAAAAATAGTCGATCCCGATGCAAAACATTTTAAATCTCCATGAAGCAACTACCCCTAAATACCCACAGATCTTTACTAACTTAGTTTATGCTTTCAAAGATGGTCAAGCTTTAACTTTGAACTTGATCGTTCCCCCTGTTCGCCCAGGTACAAAGCCTCATTTTCCTTTGCTCATCTATGTGCCTGATATCGCAGACGATAACATCGTCAAACGCGACGAGCGCTTGAGTCAAATGTTTAGCTTTGCGCGTTATGGATATGCAGTGGCTTTGCTCTCTTATCGCTCGAAAAGCGATGTTTCTTTGATGGTCAAAGATATCAACTCTGCTGTCCGCTTTTTACTTAGTAAGACTTATAAATACCACTTTGATCCTTACCGCTACGTTTTGTTTGGTGAAGGTCTTGGTGCGTATTTGAGTGCACTTTGTTTACTCAAACAACGTGATCAAGCTTTACATGACGAAGATATCCACCGTTCACCTTTACGCTACCAATGCTGTTTGATGCTTTCTGCGCCAGATTTTTTTGTGCCCTTACCAGCTTCTTATAAACGTTATCAAAAAACGGCCCCAACTTTACTGGAAGTTTTGCAAAAAGTTTCGGGTAAGCTACCACCAGTCTTACTTTTAAATGGTACAAAAGAACCATTTTTACCGCCAAAAGAAGCGACGATGCTCTTAAATGCCTTTATCAACGCCCAAAGTAACGCCCAACTTTATAATTTCACCGATGCTCCCCGTGGTTCAGATGCTTTTTTCACCCCGTATAGCATCGATCTGATGGTCGATTTCATCGATAACAGTTTGAAAAAGAAAGGATAACTATGGATACTAAAGCACAACTTGACGCATTATACGCTTATACAAAAGAAAAACTCGCTTCAGATAAGACAGGACATGACTTAGCACATATCGATCGTGTGCTCAAACTTGCTAAAGAGCTCGCCAAAAATTATCAAGTCGATCGCTTTGTCGTTCTAGCTGCCGCAACGTTACACGATGTGGTCGACGACAAACTTTTTGCTGATCCTAAACAAGCACAAAAAGAAGTCGTAGCTAAGATGACCGCCCTAAAGATCACGCAAGAAAAGCAAGCAGAGATCTTAGAGATCATCACCCATATGTCATATGCCAGTTCATTAAATGGTAAATATCAGCTCTCACTTGCTGGACAGATCGTCCAAGATGCTGATTGGCTCGATGCACTTGGAGCGATCGGGATCACCCGCGCGATCTATTACGGAGCCGTTCACCAAGAAAAGATCTATGATCCAAAGATTTTACCACGCAAAGCATTAGATAAAACTGAATATCGAAACTTGGCTAACGAGACGATCATCAATCATTTTTACGAAAAACTCTTAAAACTGCCCGAGCTTTTAAATACGCCAGAAGCTAAAGTTTTAGCGCGTCCCCGTCAACAGATCATGCTTGATTTTTTAGCGGCTTTCAAAGCTGAGTGGTAATTTAAATTTATTTAAGTAATTCGTATCTATTATTTAAGAAAACGATTACTTTTTCTTTAACCCTTCCCCCTATACTATAGTCATAAGCTAAAGCAAACCATCATACAAGGTGTAGTCCTATAGCTGAAATCACTGCAAGCCCCCCTTGCTTGCAGTTGAGCATACTCCTTTTTTCCTCCGTATTCCCCATACGGAGGTTTTTTTATATTTTTTAAATCGTAATCAATTCTCCTAAGCCCTTATCTCGTCTTTTCTAGCGTAAAGCTTAATCGTAATCACGTTTTTTACGCCTTGACAGCCTTTTGGGTAAAGTTTACTATCTTAATAGTAATCATTACTAATTCAAGAAAGGATCATCTTTATTATGTCTAAAAAATTTCGTCAGTTATTGTTGACTGTCAGTTCACTGCTCTTAACTGTTATTTTTCTTGGAGCTTTCCAAACACCGCTCAAAGCAAGTTCTTCGCAAATAAACGTCGTGACGACGCTTGACTTTTACGGCGAAACTGCCAAAGCTGTTTTAGGTGATCACGGAACTGTCACCTCTTTGATCACAAGTCCAAATGTTGACCCCCATGATTTTGAACCAACGACTAAAACGGCTAAAACAGTTGCCAAAGCTGACTTAGTCGTCTATAACGGCGCTGGTTATGATAACTGGGTCAAAAAATTGAATGGTAAACAATATCTCTCTGCAGCTTCAGTGATGAAAACAAAAGATGGCGCTAATGAACATCTCTGGTATGATCCACAAACAATGGCTAAATTAGCTGATCGTTTAGCAACTGAATTTGGCAAGATGCAACCACAAAATAAAGCCAGCTTCAAACAAAACGCGACTAAATATAAAAAATCATTAGCTAAATTGACAAAGATGCTAGACAAGATCAAACAAAACAGCAATAATCAAAAGGTAGCTGTTTCAGAACCCGTTTTTGACTACTCTTTGAACAAGATGGGCTATCAGATCGCAAATAAGCATTTTGCTAAAGCAACAGAAGAAGGGAGCGATCCTTCTTATTCTGATATTAAAAAACTTCAAGATGATATCAAAAATAAAAAGATCGCCTTCTTTGTGCAAAACACACAAAGCGATAGCTCAGTCATCAAAAACATCGTCGAACTTTGCCATAAAAACAAGATCCCAGTCGTGAAAGTTACTGAAACTTTACCAAAGGACAAAAACTATGTTTCTTGGCTCAGTTCTGAATACCAAGCTATTTTAGATATCCAACAAAAGAAGTAATTAGAGAGAAGAATTGTTATGAAGCCGATCATATCTGTGCATAACTTAGACCTTGCCATTCCCGATCGCAAATTATTTTCCAACTTATCCTTTGAGATCCCTCAAGGTGCTTTGACTTGTATCACGGGTGAAAATGGCGTCGGAAAGACAACGTTAGTCAAACACTTATTACAAGATCTCGCCCATAACTACACGGTGCACACCGTCTTTAATGTCGCCCGTGACGAAGTCCAATATGTACCACAATTGCGCAACATCGATGACGATTATCCACTTTGTATCCGCGATTTTGTAGCTTTTGGCTTAAAAAAACGCGCCTTTTTTTGGAACCGGAAAGCGCGCGACCAAAAGCTAGCCCAGATCTTAGCCGAAACAAAATTGACGCGGATCAAAGATCAACCTCTAGGGCGAGCTTCGGGGGGCGAAAAGCAACGGGCTTATTTAGCGCAAGCGCTTTGTGCCGATCCTAAACTTTTGATCTTAGATGAAGCGACTGCAAGTCTTGATACGACTAACAAACACGAGCTCTTGCAGATGTTAAAACAAGTCATGCAAAAACACGAGCTGACGATCTTATTTATCACCCACGATCCTGAATTGATCGAGCGCTATGCCGACTACGAGTTGCATTTAGCCGATCAAACAGGCACTTTGATCAAGCGAGGGGGGAACACCGATGTTTGATTATGATTTTATGCGCTACGCTTTTATCGCCGGGATCTTTATCGCTTTGATCTGTAGTGTGATGGGGACCTTTGTCGTCGCACGCCAAACGTCATTTTTCACCCACACGCTTTCTGAGATCGGCTTTTCCGGGGCTTCCTTTGGGATCTTTATCGGGATCTCACCGTTAGCGGGAATGCTTCTTTTCACAAGTGCGAGTGCGCTGTTGATCGGGATGTCAGGCGAACGTTTAGGGCGCCGCGAAGCTTCGATCAGTGTTTTTTCAGGGATCTTTTTAGGACTTGGGATCTTATTTTTATCGCTATCTGATAAACAAGCTAACTATGCGACAAGTATTTTATTTGGGAGCATCGTCGGGATCGATCGCTCTGATATCCAAGTTTTGAGCACTTTGAGTATTTGTCTTTTGCTCGTCATCATCTGCTTGTTCAAACGTCTTGCGTATAATTCGTTTGACTCGCAAGGTGCTCAATATAACCAACGCTTCAATAAAACGATCTCGATCATTTTCTTAGTCATGTTAGCTTTGACGATCAGTATCACTGCTCAGATCGTCGGAGCGCTGTTGATCTTTGTTTTATTGACGATCCCTGCGTCTGCGACAAAATATTTTGTCCACCGCCTCTACCAGATGATCATTTTGAATTTCTTTTTCATTTTATTTGGCGTCTGGTTCGGTTTATATTTGAGTTATTTGACCGATTGGCCGGTCAGCTTTTTCATCACTGTGATCGAAGCTTTGATCTACGGTGCTGCGATCTTAAAAGATCATATCGCTAATCATCAAAAATAAGGGTAAGTAGTCTCACTAATAATGGTGAGCTACTTACCCTTATTTATTTGGTTTTAATCAAGTATAGCTAGATTCGCTTTTAATTGTTGTTCACGCTTAATATCCCCACTATCATTCACCTAATTAATTACATTTAACTTAAAAAAAGTTTTATCGTTCGGTTTTTACTAGTAGATTTATTTATTAATAAATGCTAAAATCAACGCTTGTAGGGGTAGGAATTTATGCGTTACGGGCCCACGGAACGGAATGTGAACGGGGGCAGAAGGCTGAACCGTCATTTTAGTCGCGTGTATCTTCCGCATTCACCAATAATTTACCAATTGCTGGTGCTTGTCTCCCCCCAAAAACTTTAGGGAGATGTTTTTTATGACAAAATTATCTTGGCGTAGTCCCAAATTGACTACACAGACGCTTACTTTAGCCGCGATGTTGATAGCTTTACAGCTCGTTTTGAGCAAGTTATCTTTTGGGGCAGACACTTTAGTCAAATTCGGGCTGGGCTTTATCGGTACGACTTTGATCGGGTATTACTTAGGACCATGGCTTGGTGGTCTAGTCCTCGTTTTGGTCGATCTGCTCAAAAGTACTGTTTTTTCGACTGGGAGCACCTTTTTTATCGGTTTTACGTTTAGTGCTTTTATTACTGGGATCATCGCCGGCGCTTTCTTGTACCAGCAACAGATCTCGTGGCAACGAGTCTTCACTTACCAATTTGTCCAGATCTTTATTTCAAATATCGTCTTTAATACGTTGTGGATCCACTTGATGTATCAAGCCCCAGTTATGGCTTTGTTGAGCGTACGGGTCCCTAAAAATTTGATCACTTGGCCGATCGAAGCTGTGATCACTTTGCTTCTCTTGCGCGCAATAGCCCGTTTAGAAAAAAGACGACTTCCACATAAATAATAACAAACGCCTGACCAATAAAACAGTCAGGCGTTTTTCATTAGTTTTGTAATTTAGAATGGTGCATCCCATAAACAAAATAGACGATGATCCCGATGATAAACCAAACTAACATCAAAAGTTTCGAAGCATTACTCAAACCGATAAAGATCCCGGCTGAGAAAAGAGCTGAAACTGCTGGTAACACCGGATATAGTGGCATCTTAAAACTTGGTTTAGGGAGATCTTTGCCTTCGCGTTTGCGCAACGCGTAGATCCCTAAAGAGACCATGATAAATGCGATCAGTGTCCCTGCCGAAACTAAATTTGAGAGAAAGGTAAACGGTAAGAAACCAGCCACGATGACCGCTGCCACGGTCACTAAGTTGAGCGCATATTTAGGCAAATTATGTTGATCAGTTTTACCTAAGCGTGCGGGAAGGAGACCATCGCGTCCAAACGAGTAGATCAAACGCGAACTGGCCATGTGGATCCCGATCAACGACGCAAACATCCCGATGATCGCTACGAGCGAAAGGAGATTAGCTGTCAAATAATGACCGGAACGGCGTAAAGCCCAGGCAGCTGGTTCGGCATTATTAGCATACAAGTCATATCGAAACATCCCGACTAAGACTGTCGAAACTAAGAAAAACAAGACTGTTCCTAAGACAAGCGTGCCAATGAGCCCTCGAGGCATCGTTTTAGCGGGATCTTTCGTCTCAGCCGTATTAGCTGCGATCGCATCAAAACCAACATACGCGATAAAGACTTGTGCCGTCCCAGCCAAGAGCCCTTGCCAACCTCCAAAACTGCTGTTAGGACGGTGCGCAGGGAGAAACAGCGTGTAATTTTCTGGATGGATCGAAGTCAGACCCACGACGATAAATAAAAGCACGACGACCACTTTGATAACAACGATCGCATTTTCGATCCGACTGACGATCTGCGTGCCTTTTGTCAGTAAAAAGCCGACCGCTATGATCGCAATAACGGCTAAGAGATCAATATAAGTTCCTTGTTTTAGATCGAAACCACCAGCAACACTTTGCGGAAGCTTCCAACCATAACTGCTTAAAAAGCCTTGCATATAAGCCGACCATCCCGAGGCCACAAAAGCAACTGAGATAAAATATTCTGCCAGTAAAGCCCAGCCCGTCAACCATCCAAAGAATTCACCAAATAAGACATTGACCCACGAAAAAGCTGAACCAGCAAACGGCAAGACCGAGGATGTTTCAGCGTAAGCAAAAGCTGCCATCCCAGCACCGATCGCCCCAAATAAAAAGGCAAGCGAGACAGCCGGACCGGTGTGCGCGGCCGCTACGATCCCCGGTAAAGTAAAGATCGCTGTGCCTACGACCATTCCGATCCCTAAGCCTAAGAGATCTTTAGTCGTGAGTGACGGAGTTAAGTGCAGATCTTTAGCCTTATAAAAGGCCGGATCTTGCTTTTTCATCAAACGTTTTAAAAAATGCTTCATTATTTTTCCTTTTTTCTTAGCTGATCACTTATTAAAGCACGCTTTGTCTAAAAGTGACCTAAGTATCTTCTTTCTATAAGAATTAGATATATTTGATTGTAAACATTAAGTTGAAGACAATCAATGCTAAAATTTTTGAGCCTCACATTTTCGCAACGTTTTTCTTTTTCAAATAATGATAGACCCCGCTATAAGCAAGTGTACTGCCACCTAGCATCACTGCGTAAAAGCTAAACAGAACTTTTAACCCATATGACGTATATATACTTGTTCCAAGCGGACTACCTAAGGCATCGCCGACTAAAAAAGCTGATTGCACCAAGCCAAGATAGATCAACGTCTCATTTTTAGGAAACATCGCATATTCCATGAGTTCTCTCAAAATATAAAAGCCTGCTAACGTAAATGAACCCACAGTAAATACCAGCAGTGCACCAAACTTATTTGGAAAAAAGAGCAAATAACTGAGAAGTCCGACTATCAGCACACTTTGATTCAAGCAAAAATTTCGGGCCGCATGTTTTGTCGACCGAGGTGACTGATAGAAGAAAGCTGCACCTAAAGTTATCAAACTAAAAGCGCTCGTCACTAACGTCGTCATAAAGACTGTCAGACCCAGATCGCGCAAGATCGCAGCAACGATCGGCCCCACCAGAGCATTTGCTAAACCTAAAAATAAAACACTGAGGTAAAGTGCTAAGCCTTGTAATTTATCCTCTGGTAAATAGACAAAACCTTTTTTCTGGGGCGTGATCCGCTCGGTCGTATCGATCTTGGTATTTCCAAGGAATGCCATCACCCCCGCAGATACGCTAAGTAAAAAAAGATAACCAACGTCACCTTTCCCAATACTCGCAAGTATCCCACCAGAAAGCACCGTGGCGCCTAACGAACAGACTTGGACTAGCGTATAACGCGCTGAGATCAATTGTTCTTTTTCAGTTGGATCGCGATCAGAAAGAGCATACAGCCACGTTCGAATGACTAACAGTGTCAAAGATGCCCCTAAACCACTGAGCGTCCCCGACAAAATGGCGAGCAAAGTACTTTGAGGAAACACCCGTAAGAGCATCCCCAACGCATATAACGGCAGTGTCTTGCGGACGATCTTTTGTAAAGACCAGCCCTTTAAATTATTAGCGATCAAAAAAGCACAAGACCCAGCGAGCGCCATCGCTGAATACGAAAATGAGTAATTCAATAAAGCTGCTTTTTGAAAAAATAAAATCTGTGTATATTTTGATGTCCCCATTGCCAAATAGAAAAGTGCAATAAACTGGTAAACTCCGGCATGCTTACGCACGATCGTAAAATAATTTTTCAAATAGAGCCCCCCTGAGTAGTTTTTCCAAAACTATACCCTAAATTTTCGCAAACATATATATCAAAATTTTTCCAAAATAAAAGACCTGACAGTAACGCCAGGTCTTGGTATCAGTCTTCTAAGATCTTGTGGACACGTTCTTTGAGATCAGGCAAAACTTCAGCTTGAAACCACGGGTTTTTACTTTGCCAGATCTTATTTCGGGGCGAAGGGTGCACGAGAGGAAAGTATTCTGGGAGATAGCCTTTATAGTCACGCACGATATCTGTCAACTTCGTTTGGCTCTTGAGACCTAAATAGTGCTTCGTTGCATAACTGCCGACTAGTAACGTCAATTCGATCTTTGGTGCATATTGCAATAAACGCTTATGCCACTTAGCGGCAAAATCTTTTCGCGGAGGCAGATCACCTGAACGCCCTTTACCAGGATAATAAAAATCCATCGGCAAGATCGCAAATTTTTTAGAATTATAAAAAGTAGCGCGGTCAACGCCCATCCATTGGCGAAGATTATCGCCACTTGGATCATTCCAAAAGATCCGCGTATCTTGCGCTCTTTTCCCCGGTGCTTGCCCGACGATCAAGATCTTAGCTTCTGGGGTGATCTCATATAAAGGATCGATCCCTTGCTCAGTATATTTAGCATTTTCAGGATCAGCTTTGATCTCTTCAAATATTTTTTGTAGCTCTTCTTTAGTTGACATCTTGTTCATCTTCTTTCATTTTCAAGCGTAACATAACCAATTAGAAAAAGCGATCAGTCCGCCAACTGATCGCTTGCCCCTGCCAAGGAACTTCATTATATCACAAAGCTGAGACGGCAAAACTCGGGTGGAGTTGTTGTTCGAATTTTTGCATAAACTCAACTAGTGCTTTAGCCCCAGCATAAGGAAAGGCATTATACATACTTGCCCGCATCCCACCGACTAACGCATGCCCTTTCAAGTTGCACAGGCCAGCTTGCGTCGCTTCGGTCACAAAACGCTCGTCCAACGCTTTATCGCCAGTTGTAAACGGGATATTTGTCAAAGAACGATCCGCTTTAGCAGCTGTGGCTTTAAACAATTTCGAATTATCGAGTTGTTCGTATAATAAGTTAGACTTTTCTTCATTTTGGCGTTGCATCTGCACGACGCCACCTTGTTTTTTCAACCACTTAAAGACAAGTCCGGCAGCATAGATCGGAAAGACCGGTGGAGTATTCAAATTCGAGTCTTCTTTGATCAGTTTGACATAATCAAGCATTGAAGGAAGATCTTGCTCTTGATCTAACAAGTCTTCTTTTACGATCACAAGCGTCAAGCCCGCTGGTCCGATATTTTTTTGCGCGCTTGCATATAACAGACCATATTTATCAACGTTATGCTGATAACCTAAAATGTTAGATGAGATATCGCCCACTAAAGTTTGTCCTGCCAGTTCTGGTAACTTTTGAAACATCGTGCCTTCGATCGTATTATTGATCGTCAAGTGGACATAGTCATAATCTTTTTGTGCTTTGATCTTGGTCGGAAGAGCTGTATAGCCGTTCTCACTTCCTGAGGCGATCACATCGACTTCTTTATCAGGCAATAATTTTGCATCGGCGATCGCTGTTTGCGACCAGTGACCGGTATCGACAAAAGCGATCCGCTTTGTTTTATACGCTAAATTGAGCGGTACTGTTGTAAATTGCATCGAAGCTCCACCTTGTAAAAACAAGATCCGATGCGTCTTTGGCACTGCTAAAAGTTCACGCAGATCAGCTTTTGCTTCTTGAAACATTTGCGCATAAAGATCAGAACGATGGCTGATCTCCATCACACTCATTTGGCTTGCTTTATATGATGTCAGCTCCGCTTTGATCTGTTCAACGACTTCACTTGGCATCATCGCCGGTCCAGCTGAAAAATTGTAAACTACCACACAACGACCTTCTTTCTGTTTAAAATTAAGATTCGATAATACTAAAAATATTTTAATATTATTCAAAAGTCAATAAAACTGCCTATTTTATCCATAAATCGATTTTAGTACCAGCCAGTTTAATGAGCACTTCATGGTAAAAAAATTAAGTCACATTTATTTAACTTTTTTGTAACATTTACGCAGAACTTTAAAATAATTTTAGTGGTTTTTATCTTTATTTACTCGATTAACTCGCTTATAGATAACTTTCTATTTTTTGTAACATTACTGTAACATTACACCTGATAATTTACTTCCTAAATTCATTTTCTAATTTTAAAAAAGTTAATTTATCAAGCTTCAACTATTTTTTACATACTTTAAAAAAATTTAATGTTTTTCTGAAAAGCACTATGTATAAGGCTTTGCGCAACTTTATTACAAAATGCATATAAAATGTAATCTTTTTTGCATTACGTTGCAATATAAAAAGAATAAAATAGACTTATCAGTCAAATTGATGTTAGTCGGTATCTGAACATTATCTTTATAGGAGTGAATAATAATTTTGAAATCTACAGCAAAAAATATCTTAGTCGGTACACTTGGAGCAGCAGGTCTGTTCTTAACAACAACAGCAACAGCAAATGCTGATACAACACATAAAGTCGTTGCTAACGACACTGTTTGGGATCTCTCCCAAAAATACGGCGTTTCGATCCAAGCTATCGAAGCTTTGAACAATATCGATCAAAACTCACACTTGATCGTTACTGGTCAAACATTAAAAGTTCCAGCTAAAGATGCTGATAAGACAACAGCACCTAAAGCTGACACAACAAAGACAACTACAGATGAAAACACATCCGAAGTAACTGTTAAACACGGTGATACACTTTGGGATCTTGCTAATACTTACGGCACAACAGTTGACAAATTACGTGAATTGAACGGCCTTGAAGCAGATGCTTACTTGATCCACCCAGGTAAAGTTCTTAAAGTTAATGGAACTGTTCAAGCAACTCCAGCACAACAACCTACTCAAGCACAAGCTCCTCAAGTTGACACACAAGCTCAACCAGAAGCTACACAAGAAGTTGCTCAACCAACTCAAGAACAACCTGCTCAAGAAACACAACAAACAGCAACACCTGAGATCGTTGTTTCAGCTAACCACACAACACACACAGTCCAAGCCGGCGAATCACTTTACTCGATCGCACAAGCTTACGGTGTTACAGTTGATTCTTTACGTCAAGCTAACAACTTAGGCGCAACATTACAAGTTGGCCAAACTTTGACGATCAACGATCCAGCTAAGACACCTGAAACACAAACACAACAAGAAACACAAGCTACACAAGAAGTTGCTCAACCTGCTCAAGAAACACAACAAGAACAACAACCAGTTCAACAACAAACTGAAGTAGCTACTCAAACACAGACGCAAGCTCAACCACAAGTGCAACAACAAGCACCTGTACAACAATCTCCAGCTCAGGAAACACAAACACAGGCACCTGTGCAACAACAAACACAAGCAGCTCCTGCACAAACACAACAACAAGCTCAACCACAAGTTTCTGCTTCTGCTGATGGTAGTGCGATCGCTGCTTACGCTCAATCATTTATCGGTGTTCCTTACGTTTGGGGTGGTTCAACACCTTCTGGCTTTGACTGCTCTGGTTTGACACAATACGTTTATGCTCACTTTGGCAAACAGATCGGTCGCAACACGATCGCCCAAGAATCTGCTGGTGCTCACATCCCTGTGAGCCAAGCACAAGTTGGTGACTTATTATTCTGGGGTACACCAGGTTCTACTTACCACGTTGCGATCTACTTAGGTGGCGGTAGCTACGTTGCTGCTCCAGAACCAGGCCAAAGCGTTAAAGTTGGTAACATGGCTTACTTCATGCCATCATTTGCAGTTCACGTGAACTAATTATTCAAAAAGACGTCAGTCGACGTCTTTCAGAACGTAGACAAACTCTATTCAAATCGGATAGAGTTTGTTTTTTTATGTATTTTTATAACTATATACTTTGAAATATACGAATATAACAGGGTTTTTCCCCAGTATTTTTACCAATTTTTTTAGATTTAGGCACGCAAATATCAACCCAACTTTAGCTAGAATTTTATCAATTCCTACTTCTCGGGCGTATCTCAAGTTGTGATATTCTTTTGCCGAACCAAAATTTCTTTCGATCGTCTCCTTTCGCGCTTCATACTTTAATTTTGAGCCAGTTTGATGCCTGATATCCTCACATTTTTCCATACTATCTTGCCAAACATGACGAGCGATAACTCTTTGATGATTTTTACTTTGTGTACATTTGTGCAGTAAAGGACATTTTTCACAGATTGTAGGATCACTTTTATATTCACGATAACCACTTCGATTAGTTGTGGAGTACATTAAGATTTGATCGCCAGGACATAAATAACAATCATAATATTCATCATAAACAAAATCTTTGGGTCTAAGCGTACCAACTTTGCCCCTTGGGCGTTTATAAGGAAGAATGGGAATTATGCCTTGAGATAGTAAAAAGTGTGCGATCGTGGGTGTTTTATAGCCAGAATCAGCGATAATATATTGTGGGTCGTACTTCCGTACTTTTTCAAATATTTCAGGAAAAAGTTGCGTATCATGGATATTTCCCGCACCGACCACATAAGCTAAGAGCCACCCATTTTTATCACAGGCAGCTTGAACGTTATAGGCAAAAACCTGTTTGTGTTCACCCTTATGAAACCATCCACTATCAGGATCAGTTTTAGATATTTTTACTTGTCTAGTTTTTTTTTAGGTTTTTCTTCTTTTAAGGGTTTCTTTTGATGTTTAGCTCTATCTACATTTATTTCTTTTTCGAGATCTTCACTCATAAATTTTGACTTAGTTTCAATAACTTCAGTAGTATATTTACGGCTGTTAGCAGCAGCTTTCAAATGAGTTCCATCAATAAAGATATCAGTTGTGTCGATAAGATCATTTTCTAAACAGAGTTTCAAAATATGAGCAAAAATAGCTTCTATTACATGGCTTTCAGCAAATCTTCTTTTATAATTTTTACCGTAGGTAGAGAAATGAGGAACAGGATCATTTAAACCTAGTCCTAGAAACCATCGATAAGCGACATTAACTTGAATTTCTTTGATCGTTTGACGCATAGAACGAATACCAAATAGATTTTGGATCAAAGGAATCTTTATGAGTAGTACAGGGTCAAGACTAGGACGACCATTATTTTTACAATAGGAATCTTCGACAAGATCATAAATAAAAGAGAAATCAATAATTTGATCAATTTTACGGAGTAAATGATCTTTTGGGACCAAATCATCTAGAGAAGTACGAGCATATTCACAGCGTTTGAGATTGGGATCACTTTTGTGAAGCATAATGAGCACCTCCGTAACCGTTTTCTTTAATTATACAAAAAAAAGTCACCAGAGCACATACTCTGATGACTTAGTCTACATTCTGAAAGACGTCAGTCGACGTCTTTTTTTATTGTCTTGATCAAAAAATAGCCGGTCTAGGGAGCTAAACAAGCTCTTTTAGACCGGCTATTACTATTATTTATAATGCAATGATCGCAAAACCATATTGACCAAGACGCTGATCTTGTTCAACTAGATTTTGTCCGAGTAGCAATTTACTATTTTTAGGTAAAACGATCTTAATACTTCCATAGCCAAGATTAAAGATCGCAAAGATCTTCTTCTCACCTAAATTACGTGAAAAACTCAAATACGCATGTTGGTTACTGCAAGGTCCCCATTCAAAAGAGCCGACCGTCAAAACATCACCATACTTAGCTCGAGCAGCGATCAGTTTCTTGATGAAACGTTGCATCTCACTGCTCTTTTCAGTCTCTTTCCAATCCATACAAGGCTGTAAAGCTGCTTCTGTTCCTGCCAGTAATCCTTTTTCCGTTCCATATAAGATACTTGGCGTCTCAGGTTGCATGAACATAAAAGCGATCACCGCCCGCAAGAGTTGGACGTTGTCATCGCATTTAGCTAATATCCGCGCCGTCTTTGGACTATCAGCCGCTAGAAGCGAAGCAAAGAGTTCTGTTGGCCGTGCTCGCAATTGATGTTCATTCAAAGCATACGCTAACTCTGTAGGCGCGATCGTTCTCTCAATAAAAGTTTGTTCGATCAGATCCCGTACATTGATCGCATTTGTTCCCGCAAAAACTTGATCTTGTTCAGCCTTATTGGCGACAGTATTTCCTAACAAATAGATCTCAGGGGCAACTTTTTTCAAACGTTCACTCAAATAGAGTTTAAATGAAGTCGGGATCTCATTTGAATCTGCGATGCTCCATGCATCGATCCCAAAATTTCGCGTCCAATAAGTCAAAATATTTCCAAAATACTCTTGGACTTCTGGATTTTCTAAGTCAACTTTTGGCATATGGGGATTATTGTTCAACGCTTCATATGTTAAACGTTCTGCATAATCAGGCGATTCTGTCGGAACATAACGCACTGGAAATTGCTCGATCAAAAACCATTTTGCAAAACTCGAGCGGGCGCCATACTTGCGAACATCTTGCCATTGTAAAGAAAAATCGCTCAAATGATCACACGTGACATCAAGCATCAACTTCATGCCACGTTGATGTAAAGCTTCGACTAATTCTTTGAACTTTTCTTTTGTCCCAAATTCAGGATCGATCTCATAATAATCGATCGTATCAAATTTGTGATTTGAATAAGCATCAAAGATCGGCGTCAAATAAAGCCCATTGATCCCTAAACTTTGGATATAATCTAAGTTGTCAATGATCCCTTGCAGATCGCCGCCAAAGAACTTCGCCTTATCGGCTTCTGCGCCCCACTCTAAAATATCTTTTGGGTCGCGTTTTTTATCGTTATTGGCAAATCTATCAGGCATCAAACGATACCAGACCATCTTTTGGACCCATTTTGGCACAGTCGCATTCTCATCATATCCAAGATAAGCGGTCACAAACCCAGTTACTCGTTCAAGCGCTTTAGGTGTATATTTTTGGCTCAAATTAGCATCATACAAGACCTCATCCCCATTTTTATCTAGCAGATGAAAAGCATACTTCAACTTACGCATCTTAGGGATCGGCAACTCGATGCTCCAAACATCATAAACTCCATTTTGTAAGCGTAAATGCATCTCACTTGTCTCATATTCCCATGAAACGAGTTTTCCTTCATGCGTCATCAGCGTTTGGGGCGGTCCGTAGATCACCCTAACACGTGCGATATCTTGGTGTTTTGTCTTTAATTGGAGTTGATAGTGGTCATTATCTGTCATATACGCCATCTCACTAGCAGGACGGTGATAGATAGCTGCTTTATCCATTTTCCAAACCAAGTACTATATAAAATGTGGGCATTCCTGAGAAAAATATAGTGTTTCCTTTCTTGATCTTACAGTAAGATCATCCTTTTAAATATATCAAATATCGGTATCTATTTTTGCTCGCTATAATAGAGCTCACATTTTTATCTCTCAGCTGATCATATTTGAGCAAACCATATCTATTATACTTCGATTGTAGAAAATGTAAGATAGCTTGTCAATTTTAGCTATTTGCCTTGTTTGCTAGCATTATCATCTAAAAAATGAACTACTGGATCTGATCACGATCCAGTAGTTCATTTTTCCTTCAATTTTTGATTGATCTGTGCTAGCTCTTTTCTTTGCGTCAGTCGCAAAAAGAGCCACACACCTAAATAGATCGCGCCGATCATCCTAAACGTCTGATAACTAAAAGACCACCCAGCGCTCCAGATCAAACCACTTACAAGTAGCACGGTCAAACAAAAGTGGAGTCCTAAAGCGGCGAGATAGCTTAGCTCGAGCTCAAAAACTAAACTACATAGTCCGATCAGACCGCCTGTGAACAAGACTAAAAAGACTTCTAAAAGCGTCGGGGCTTTCGTGGCATGCCCAAGCGCTAAACTCACGAGATAGATCGTAGCCGCAAAACCGATACCTGCAAAAAAACGTCGTCCAAAGATCCGCATTTTGCTCCCTCCTAAAGTCCTAAGTATTCTTTGATCGCTGGGACATACTTTCGACTGACCGAAGTTTTTAGATCATTCGTCAACTTAGCGACCATCGTCCCAGAAAAGCTATTTTCGATCGCCAACAAATATTCGATATTGATCAGTGAATAACGAGAGACTTGAATGAAATTTGGCTCAGGTAGGCGTTCTTTGATCTGTTTCAAGCTTCCTTTGACGGTAAATTTTTGCGTCAGCGTATAAAATGTCAGCTCTTTACCTTCGACTTCAAGCAAAATAAGCTCTGCTCTTTTCACTAAAACAACACCAGTCTTTGTTTTGAGTGGGAGTTTATCTGAGGTTTGCTCAAAACCTTTGATATACTGCGGTCGACTTTAGGCGTTTGTTTTTGGCTCTCAACGATGACATTGAGCTCATCTAACGCCGCTCTTACTTGCCGATAAGTGACTTTCATTTTTTATCCCCTACCAAATTAGTTACGTTATGATTTTAACAAAGCCGGTGAACGCTGTAAAATCTGCTTGCGTAACTCAAGGTTAGATCTTGACCACCTAAGTATAAAAAATTACCACTTAAGGTCAAACAGGTTTCTTTAAGGTCCGATCTCAGCTATGCTGATGATAAATTATTACTGAGGTGTCAAATCATGCAACTTACTTCGATTTTTCTTTATGTTTTGATCGTGATCTATGTGATCTATCGTCAACTCCAGCCAAAACAACTTAAATATTCGCCTAAAAAGCTGTTGATCCTTGTGCTCTTAGGCGTCTATTTTACATTAAATGCGCTCGATCAACATCAACTTGTTTTAAATCTAAAAACAGGAGCAAGTCTCGCCTTTTCCTTACTTGTTTTAGCGATCGGCTTTGGTATTTTGCGCGCTTTAACGTGCAAGGTCTGGCAAGAAAACGGCATTTACTACCGCCAAGCAACGTGGGTCACGTTACTCTTATGGATCCTCATGATCATCATGCATGGTGCAGTTGACCATTTGACTGGCGTCGGTTCTTCAACGCTCTTTTTATATTTAGCCTTGACTCTTACGACCCAACACCTTGTCTTAGTAAAACGAGCCCAAAAGTTGAAGTAAGCTTTTAATTAATGGCTATACAACGAATGGTTTTTATCCTAAAATAAAATGCATTCCTATATAACTAATAATTTGTAATATAAATAGTGATATTACTAATATATTTGCCACATATTTTTCAAAGTTACTATAAGCTAAAACGCTCAAAAGTATTAATTCAATTATTTTGAAAAATATATCAAATATTATTTGATCAAATGAATGTATATTAATATTTATGCTAAATAGATATTCTAAAATTATTTTCAATATTTGAATTAAGCTTACCAATAATAATAATTTTAAAATTTTTTTATATCCATCTTTATATTCAGCAATATACACTAATATAATATCCAAAAAAATGGATAATAATGTAAACCCAATTAGCGTTACACAAAAATTTGCAACTGCAACAACTAATAGAATCACCGCTATTTGGCTAACATCGAATTTACGCAAAATCACTTCAAATTTTCCAAATAACATATACGACATTACTGTAATACAAAACTGTAGCAGAAAAAATAACAATATATAGTATCTTAGCTTCATACTTTCAAAATTCATAATTATAACCACTCACCTATGTAAAATTCTAAAACACTTGCAAACATAAGTATGAACATTTCTATAATCAACACTCTTATAAAATTCTTTACTTGCCCGCTAAATTTGAAAAAGTACTTTATCGATAGACTTTTGTTTTTATAGATATCTAAAAAAATATCAACAATTTGAATTATTAAATACATTGATACTGGTAGATACGACAGCTCAAAAAGCCCATAGCACATTACCAATAAAAATTTTTTCAAACCATAAATAGCTAGAATGCCTGATACATTTACTGCTAATATCAACAAATTACTCATGATCAGTATAGAACCCAAAAAACCAAATGATATTATCGACAACATAACAATTTTGCCAAATACTCCTATATTATTCAGGAAAATCTCTAATATAGATTTGGAAATCACTAGTTCAAAGCTACTATCATACCACTTAAAGTACAGAGAAAATATAATCAAACATCCCATCACTAACAAAGTTATACAGTAAAGTAAACTTATCTTCTTTAACATTTTTATCTCTCCTAAAATAAATAGAAATGCAAGAATTTCTTACATTTCTATACGAAGATATTATTCGTCACCAAGACACGACAGCTTTAGTTCCTAATTTTTTTAACATCGCCTTTGCAGTAAATAGAACTCCAGCACCTACAACATTTAACGAACCTAATATTGCGATAATTCCCCATACAGTAGCCCCTGCATTCAGCATTGATGTAATTTGAGTGGCAACAGTAGCGTTAATTCCCATTTGACCAGTTAACATCGATACTGTTGTAGCACTCATAGAACTAAATGTTGAAAATAATAACATATTAAGCATTGCAACAACGATCAATCTTTTAAAAATTTTCATCATAACAAAAATCCACCTTTCCATAAAAGATACAGAACAAGTACAACATAAAAACCGATATGAAGAGCTTCAAATAAATCAAATCCCTTCAATCTATCCTTTAGCAACAAATACAATAGCGGTAATGACAAAATGGCAATCAACATAGTTATTACCTCCTGAAATAAAGATAATTCATTTCACTATAAAAGTAAATGGTATTATTAATTATTTTTTTAATTAAAATATAACTATATGTAAATTTATTTTTTATATTTATATTACATTTTTACTTAGCGAAAAAAATCATTACAATAACTTTTTAAAGATAAGTTATATGTATTTCTAGCTTCCAAATACATTTGTTATATCTTATAAAAATCAAAATACTTACATTATATATAATCAAACACTATTTTAAAATTAAAAAACAATTAGATTGAATCATGCTATAATGTTTTTGATATTTCTATATTTACGAGGGGGAAACTACTATGCAGAAAACAAAAACTGAGATCCTAGCTTTTTTAGCTGAGTTGCGCTTGGCGTTAGCTTCTGACGGGGCCAACTACAGTCTAAACATCATTGATATAGCAGTTACTAAGATCAAACAAGGTCAGCCACTGCGCACTGAATTGCGCGTCATCCAGCAAAATCTAGCCACTATGCAGTTAGGCGAAAAAGTCGTTTTTTCTAAAAAAACTAAAGCACTGCTCAAACAACTAGCCGAGTTAGCTAACAGTGGTAGTCTCTTTGAAAAGATGAACGACTTGATGACGACTAACACTTGGCCCGGAAATTAATGATATAATCCTATTTTTATCATGGGCGTCAGCAGTTACTCCGATGAACACAAATAATGGCGCTAAAAAAGATACGCTGTGGTGGCGTATCTTTTTTAGCATCATTATTCTAAAACTAAGGCAAGCCCATTTTTTTGTAAATGACCTTGTTCCCAGTTATTGGCTAAAAGTGGTTCCTTAGTAAGTTCAAGTTTTTGTGGCGTAGCACCTAAATTGAAATAAGCGCGCAACGTTTTATCCGCTAAAGTTCGCTTCAAACAAAATGTCTTGTGCACATCATCGATCGCTTCAAACGTATAGCTTCCGTAACTAAAGAGCCGGTGATATTTTTTGCGTAAAGCGATCAATTTTTGCATGAAAACTAACATCGTTTGATCTTGTTCTTCTTTTTCCCATAGCATACATTTGCGACAAAGCGGATCGTTACCTCCATCAAGACCAACTTCAGTTCCATAATAGATACATGGTGAGCCGATCTGTAAAAACAGTGCTGTCAAAGCAAGTTTTGCCAATTCTGACTCACCTTGGCATTGTGTCAATAAGCGCGCTGTATCGTGTGTATCAAGCGAATTTAACATCACTTGGTCAGTCGGGAGTCGATACCACATCAACTGCTCATTAAGGCGCGAAGCCATTTCCGTCAAGCTGATCTTTTGAGAGACGAGTCCATCCATCAATGTTTCGGTAAAAGGATAGTTCATCGCTGCGTCAAATTCATGTTGATTGAGCCAACTTTGCGCATTATGCCAAACTTCTCCAACAACATAAAAATCTTTTTTCAAAAAATGCGTCAGCGAATAAAAATGGCGCCAAAAATGATGGTCAACTTCATTTGCCACATCAAGACGCCACGCATCGATATCAAACTGCTTGATCCAATATGAAGCGATCTCATGCAAATAATTTTGAACTTCACGCGAAGCCGTATTTAGCTTAGGCATATGAGGCGTATTGGCAAAAACTTCATAGGTCAGATCAGTCGCAAATTCATCATTTTCTGTCTTAGTATAGCTCACTGGAAATTCATTGATATGAAACCACGAGGCAAAACGTGAATCTCTACCGTGAGTGATCACATCTTGCCACTGCATCGAGAAATCGCCTAAGTGGTTGAAAACTGCATCGAGCATCACTTTCATTCCCCGCGCATGGGCTTTATCAACGAGCTGTTTGAATGTCTTTTTATCACCAAAGGCCGGATCGATCGTAAAGTAGTCGATCGTATCGTATTTATGATTGGAATGCGCTGTAAAGATCGGACATAGATAGAGCCCGTTTATCCCTAATTCTTGCAAATAATCGAGATGGTCGATAATCCCTTGTAAGTCGCCCCCAAAGAAATTTTCAGGCGTTGGCTCGGCACTGCCCCACGGCAATGTTCCTTTAGGGTCATTAGTCTGGTCGCCATTGGCAAATCTTTCTGGAAAGATCTGATACCAAACTGTTTCTTTGACCCATTCTGGCGGATCGATCCGATCGATCTGATGCAAATAAGGCATCCGAAAACACGTCAACTCGTTTAATGCCTCTTTAGTATAAGGAACAAGTTTCCGATCGTCATAAAGCATCTTTTCGCCTGCAGTATCAGTGATGATAAAGGCATACTGAAGCCGATTCGTCGGTGTTTTGACGTCTGCGCTAAAATAATCATGTGCTTTTGTCACAAAGGCTCTTTTCATCAAAACAGTCTCGTGCTCCCAGACACCTTCATCTTTTTCATTGACTTTTTGTCCGTACGGATCGCCGTAAAGTAATTCGACTTGGGCGATATCAGCATGTTTTACTTTCAAACGGATCTCAAATTTATCTTCTTCACGTAAATAAGCCATCTCACTATCTGGTCGATGATAGATCGCTGCAATATCCAAATTAAATCCCTTCTCTCATTAAAACTAGACAACCATATTCTTTGAGCGTAACACTTTTTTCATGGACTTTAGCATTCGAACTCAAACAAACTTTACCTGGAGCACTCAAAGCTACTGTTTGCGGGTGCTCACTTAGATTACAGAGCACAAGCGCTTCTTTTCCAGCTAAGATCCGCCGGTAAACATAGAGTTCAGGCTCAGTATTTTCTAAAATAAAGCGCCCGTCAATAAATAAGTCGGTTTGTTTCAAAGCTAAAACTTGTTGATAAAAGCTCAAAACACTCTTCTCATCTGCAATTTGCGCTTTGATGCTTGCACTTGTTTCTTGCCCCCATTTCCACGGTAAAACAGAAGAAAAACCACCAAAATCACTGTCATCCCAACGCAGTGGTGTGCGCGCTGCCATCTTATGCGCTTGACTTGCCATTTTTAAGATCTCTTCTGGCGTTTTTCCTTTAGCTTGCGCTTTGGTAGCAAAATCAATGATCTGCTCATCTTCAAAACTAGCTAGATCTGGCAAGAAAGCAGACCTCATCCCTAGCTCTTCACCGTAATAGATACACGGGATCCCCCGTTGCAGATACATCAAAGTCGCTAACATCTTAGCAGCTTTTTCAGGTGCTTTTTTAGGCGCAAATCGCGTCACGATCCGTGGAAGATCATGGTTGCTCCAATAAAGAGTCGGATAACTTACTCCTTCTAAGCGCTTTTGCCATTCGAGCATATTAGTTCGAAATGCTTTGAGATCAAGTGGCAAAAGTTGCCCGATCCGTGGAAGTTCTTGATCCAAATAACTTTCATCGTCGGTAAAATACCTAAAAGTCACAACTGTATCACATGCTTTTTTTTCTGGTGTCGTATAAGTGACTGCTAGATCGATATCTGCACTAGCTGCTTCGCCCAAAATAAAAATATCTGGCTTTTCTTGGCGTAAACGTCCGATAAATTCGGCTAAATACGTTTTAACTGCTGGTAAATTAGCATAAAACATCTCGGCGATCTGGGGACTATCGCTATCTGCCAAAACATTTTGCGCTAGATCAGCCTTAGCGATATGGATAAAGGCATCTAGCCGAAAGCCGTCGATCCCTTGAGCAAGCCAAAATTTAGCCACTTGATACATCTCTTCTCGGACTGCGGGATTTTTCCAGTTCAGATCTGGCATTTCTTTAGCAAAGAGATGGAAATAATAGTTATTTTTAGTCGTTGGATCTGCTTGCCATACGCTCCCGCCAAAAAACGAACCCCAATTATTAGGCAGTTTTCCAGCTGGAGCTTCTTGCCAAATATAGTAGTCACGATATTTACTTTGCTTATCTTTGAGAGCTTCTTTGAACCATGGATGTTGATCAGAAGTATGATTCAAAACAAGATCTAAAATAAGCTCCATCCCCTTAGCGTGGACTTGTTTTACCAATTCAGCAAAATCGTCCCCCGTTCCAAAAGTCGGGTCTAATTGATAGTAATCCGAAACATCGTAACCGTTATCGATCTGAGGTGAAGCATAGATCGGGTTGAGCCATAAAGTATTGACACCTAGCGCTTTTAAATAATCTAATTTAGCTGTGATCCCTTTGAGATCACCGATCCCATCTTGATCACTATCATAAAAACTTTTGGGATATATTTGATAAACGATCCGCCTTTTTGCCGCTGATCCCCCCACGAGATGACCACCTTTCTTTTACTTTTAAATTAATTTTATACTACTGCCCTTCTCGTTGCAACCGTTTGCAGAGATTTGTATACTAAAAAGCTCCTCTTGTTGAACAAGAGGAACTCGAACTTAGCCTCGATAGTTGAGGAAACGGTCACCCGCAAGATCTTTGTAAAAAGCGACCATTGTTGTCTCATAGTATGGAATGATCCAAATAAAGGCGATGCCAAACGTTACAAAACCTAAAATAAACCAGCCAATAAAGCTCAGTTGTAAAATAAAGAGATCCATCTTATGGCCATCCATCAACTCACGACTTAAAGTAATGTAATCAAGATAATTCAAATTGTTATCTTCATTAGCTTCATTTACATCCTTATATATCAGATATGTCTGCGAATAAGAAAATCCTTTGATGATCCCTGGAATAATGAACAATAAGCCCCATAAAAATGTAAAGATCGCTTGTAATAAATATAAAACAAGTGTCGAAACAAAATATTTTCTAGAAAAGGCAGAAAACATCCCGCGAACTGGACTAAAATCCGCGTTCTTTGTTCGCAACCAGTTAAGCGTCGTGTAGGCAACACCAACTGAAATAAAGGCTCCGATCAATCCTCCGATCAGATTGCCACCATTATTAGCTCCTGCTGCGCCTCGTGTCGTTGCCTCACTTATATTGAAATTAACACCACCGTTTTTAACACTTTGCTGTGCTAACCAAATTCCTAGTCCGATCACACCTAGAAAAACCACTCCGATCAAAAGATACGCTAAGATCGAAATAACATTCAGCAAGATCGCTTTACCCCAATTACCAGCCAAAAGCTCACGCGCTTCGGCTTTAAGTTCTGCTCTCGTTTTCATAAGCTCTCCTCTACACGATACGAATAATGTAAGAGTTCTGTAGTTTATCCCTTCTCTATTATATCTGCATAATGGCTCTAAATCGATCCAGAAGTATATTTAGTTCGTATCTTTGAACTCTTCTATATATACTCTGACCATTAAGATAACCGTTAGTTATTCTTAATGATATTTATATCTTATTATAACAGAAATAAGCCTATTTCTCTAATATCTCTGCACACCAAAAAGGGGCTGGGAAAAATTCAGTTCTAATAAGGAAAGAGGCTCAGATCAATATCCAGTGTCTCAAAAAGAACAGAGTCGTAAATGCAGAAAATAATTACTATACAGATCCTGATGATATAGTATTTAAGTTTCAAAGATACAATTCAAGTGTAGATAAATATTGTTTCAAGTGAAAAGGGCCTAAAGATATATGCGAGAAGACGGACAGATATGAAAACATTTTCGGAGATATAAAGGGAATTTGATTGTCCGCCAGGTACATGTTAGAGGAGAGAAAGCAGTTCAAAATGAGATCGAGCTGTTACTTTTGACGGTCAACATATCAAAATCATGGCACCTATCCAAAGAAATAGGGCTCTAATTTTTTGAAAAACGATTCGAAAATAAGCATAAAAGAAAAATACCTGATCATTTCACTTCAAAATTTGATCAGGTATTTTCAGTTTAGGCTAGTAGCTTTTTCCAGCTCCTTTTGGTCAGTTAACGTTTTTTATCAGAAACGACATCTAAGCCAAGTAAGCCTGCGAGCGTTGCTAATGCTACCCCAAGGATAGAAGCTTTTTGTGTATCTGCATCACCAATCTGTAGTAATTCTTGTTTTGCAGGAGCATTGCATTAGCTACTCGTGGAGTCATCTTAAGACTGCTATCCATATTAGTTTGTGGAGTCTTTAATTTTCCGTAACTGCCGTGATCGCGATCAGATCATCACCATGTTTGACATCAGTCTGTTCGATCCGAGCGACACTTTCATAATTCATCGTATTTGTTATGATGACCATAACCGTTGTATCATAACCAGCTGCTTGGATCGCCTTCAAGTCCGCTGTTCCTAAAATGTCACCTTTTTTGATCTTTTGACCTTGAGTCACGTTTGATGTAAAGTGTTCACCTTTTAAGTTGACTGTATTGATCCCGACATGGATCAAAACTTCAGCCCCATCATCACTCTTGATCCCATAGGCATGTTTTGTTTCGTAAGCAACTGTGATCTCACCGTCAACTGGTGCGTAGATCGTGCCGTCTGTTGGAACGATCGCAGCCCCATCACCCATCATTTTCGTTGAGAAAACTTGGTCATTTACTTCACTAAGATCAAGCGAACGTCCATCGATCGGAGCAAAGACGATCTGATCTTGCTTATCTGAAACGCGTTTTGCTTCATTTTTAGCTTCTGTCACTGCTTTTGGTTCTGATGGAGCAGCAACTGGAGCTGGAGCTAAGAGCTCGCTGTGGCTCTTGCCGTAAATGTATGTCAAAGCAAAAGCGACTGCAAAGGAGAGCAACTCAGCTACGATATACATCGGGATCGAAGTTGCGTTGATCGATAAGAAACCTAAGAATCCAGCTGAACCTAAAGAGACAGCGACAACTTTCATCAAACCTGCAAAGGCAGCTGCGACCCCAGAACCGATCAAAGCACAGAAGAATGGGAATTTATACTTCAAGTTGACCCCAAAAAGAGCTGGTTCAGTGATCCCAAGTAAAGCTGAGATCCCAGCAGAAGAAGCAAGACCTTTCATCTTCTTATCTTTTGTCAAAGACCAGATCGCAAATGTAGCTGCCCCTTGAGCTACGTTAGCCATCGAAGCCACAACAAAGATAAAGTCGCCAGCCCCAGTCCCTTTACTAAAGGCTGAGATCAACTGTGTTTCGATCGCTGGGAAACTTTGGTGTAAACCAGTCAACACGATCGCTGAGTAGCCAAGACCAAAGATCCCCATCCCGATAAAGCCAGTTGCATCGTATAACCAAACGATCCCATTTGTGATCCAGTCAGATAATGTCTTCATCACTGGTCCAACAACTGTGAACGTCAAGAACCCGGTGATCATTACAGAAAGTAACGGTGTAAACGTAAAGTCGACCGCAGCTGGTAAGCGTTTATGCAACCATTTTTCTAAGATCGATAAGATCCAAACTGCTGCTAAAACAGGGATAACTTGGTAGTAGTAATTGCTTTGGGCAACTTGAAGCCCAAAGATATCCCACGATTTTCCAGCAATTAGATCAGGTGTCGTCATGATCATCCCGATCGAAGCCCCTAAGAATTGGTTAGCCCCAAAGCGCTTAGCAGCTGACATCCCGACTAAGATCGGCATAAAGATAAATGGTGCCGCCGACATCACTTGGATGATGCTTGAGAAACCACCGATCGCAGGGTACATCTCAACGATCGCTTGTGGGCCAAACAATCCTTTAGAAGTCAAGAAGTTGTTTAACGCCATCAAAAGACCACCGGCAACTAACGCTGGAATGATCGGAACAAAAATATCAGAAAGTAATTTGATAAATGCCATGATCGGATTGAACTTTTGTCCTTGTTCAGCGATCTTCTTCAGGTCTTCGGTCGAAGCTTCTTTTAAGCCAGTTTCCTTAATAATTTCATCATAAACAAAGTTGACATCCCCAGGCCCGATAATGATCTGATATTGACCATTTGTTTTGAATGTCCCCTTCACGTCTGGGTTGTTATCCAACGCAGCTTGATCGATCTTATCATCATCTTTTAAAACTAAACGCAAGCGGGTCGCACAGTGAGCCGCGCCCACCATGTTATCGCGCCCGACCGCTTCGATGACTTCTTTTGCCACTTTTTTGTGATCCATCGTCAGCACTCTCCTTTTTGTAAACGTTTTATATTTTCTATATTTATAATGATAGCGCATTTTTTAAATATGTCAATCGTTTGTCATAAAATATTTCGATTATTTTTCACTCTAGCAATATATATGGATATAGAATGATATACGTTTGACACATATTCTGATTACAGTTAAAATTCAATATAGAGACAACGTTTTCAAAAAAACATTTAGAAGGGAAAATATATTATGGAATGGACACGTGAATCACGTTACCGTCCTTATGCTCAATGGGACGCTAAAACATTGTTAGAGCTTCAAGCTAAGGCGGCTAAGTCCCCTTACCAACTCAAATATCACATCCGACCTTCCTCTGGTCTTTTGAATGACCCAAATGGTTTTTCTTATTTTAATGGCAAATGGCATGTATTTTATCAATCATTTCCGTTTGGAGCAGCTCATGGGTTAAAATCCTGGATGCATCTCATCTCAGATGACTTAGTGCACTGGCAAGAGCTCGGACTGGCGCTCACACCAGATACACCGCTCGATAGTCACGGAGCTTACTCTGGTTCAGCGCTACCTTTAGGTGACAAGCTCTTTTTAATGTACACTGGGAATGTTCGCGACAAAGATTGGATCCGCCATCCTTACCAACTTGGAGCGTGGATGGACAAAAACGATCAGATCGAAAAACTCCCTGAACCTTTGATCACTCAACCAGAACATACAACAGATCACTTCCGCGATCCCCAAGTCTTTCAACATAACGATCACTATTATGTGATCTTAGGAGCACAAGATAAGGCAACTAAGACAGGAAAGATCTCCCTTTTCCGTTCTAAAGATCTAACTGAATTTACTGATCTTGGCTATCTTGATTTTACGCAAGCTGAAATGGGTTATATGATCGAATGTCCCAACTTGATCTTTGTCGATGAAAAGCCTGTTTTGATCTTTTGTCCACAAGGCTTAGCCAAAGAAACAGTCGCTTACGATAATATCTATCCTAATATGTATCTGGTCGGTTCAGATGTCGTTTTAGATGAAGCGCGTTTTGTGGCTGGGGAAAATACGATCCAAAACTTAGATGACGGTTTTGATGTGTATGCGACCCAAGCTTTTAATGCACCAGATGGCAAAGCTTACGCGATCAGTTGGGTCGGGCTCCCTGATATTTCCTATCCAACTGACCAAGAAGAATGGGCTAACTGCTTGAGTCAAGTCAAAGAATTGAGCTTAAAAGATGGCAAATTGATCCAACGTCCAGTCAAGGCAATGGCTGATCTCAGAGAAACAGGCCAGCTCATTTCACCTGATCCCAAAAATAATCTTGCAAAACAGCAATTAGTTGCTGAAAGTGGTGAGCAATATGAGTTAAAATTAACTTTAGACCCTGACCAGAAAGGGACCCTCCACTTAGCTGGAAATGCTGATCTTTCTCAAAGTTTAGACCTTGAATTTTCAACTGGAGCAGATGCTCATTTAACTGTTTCACGCGCTAACGCCGGAGCACAATTTGCAACTGAATTCAAAACGACGCGCACTTTGAAACTTTTGGCGGATCAGAAATTGGAACTAGATATTTTTGTCGACCATTCGCTTTGTGAGATCTTTGTCAACGGTGGCGAACACGTTATGACTTTACGTTTCTTTGCAGACGTAGGACCAAAACAGATCGCACTGACAGCAGCCCAAGCTAAGCTCAACTATCGCGGGACTTTCTGGAAGCTAAAAAACATCTAAAAGAGGTGGCAAAAATGCGTCCAAAACTGACCGATGTCGCTAAAAAAGCTGGCGTCTCTGTGACAACTGTCTCACGTGTGATCAACGATTACGGTTATATCAGCCAAAAAACGCGGGAAAATGTGATGAATGCGATGAAAGAGCTCAATTACCAACCAAATTCTTTAGCTCGTTCGTTACACGGAAAAAGCACTAACTTAGTTGGTTTGATCTTTCCTAGCATCAACAACCCATTTTTTGCAGAACTAGTTGAAATGATCGAGCAAAAGCTCTTTGCTGAAGGCTATAAAGTGATCCTTTGCAATGCCGGAAATGATAAAGATAAAGAACGCGAATACTTACGTATGTTGAGCGCTAACCAAGTCGATGGGATCATTGCGGGAGCACATAACTTGGGGATCGAAGAGTACAATCAAGTTGGTTTGCCGATCGTTTCGTTTGATCGAAAACTCTCAGATCAGATCCCGATCATTTCATGTGACAACTACACTGGAGGCAAATTAGCCGTCGAAGAACTGTATGCAGCCGGCGCGCGCCACATTTATTTCCTAGGAAACCCACATCAAAGTGGCAATCCGACTGATCAACGACTAGCTGGCTATTGCGATACGCTCGATCGCTTTGGACTGACGCATCACATCCACACTGTTAGTTTTTCTGAATCACCTTCACTTAAGCTCTTTTCGATCAAAAAACTTTTAAGTGAAAGTGTGGCTGACGGGATCGTTTGTACCGATGATCTGACGGCGATCTTAGTCTTACAAGCAGCTAAAGAGCTACAGATCAAGATCCCCGAGCAACTCAAAGTCACTGGTTTTGATGGAACAAAACTCGTTCAGATCTACCACCCTGAACTTTCAACGATCGTGCAACCGATCGAAGATATCGCTTTGTTGCTTGTAAATGTTTTAAAAGAGCGGATCGCCCAACCAAAAGAACCGCTCAAACAAATGCAATACACTTTACCAGTCACTTTCTTACGTCGCAATTCGACTTTTAAATTGAACTAAAAAATACGCCTGGCTAGTCAAACTAGCGAGGCGTATTTTATTATCTCACTTGCTAAAACCTAAACATTCGAGGACACGTTCGACACAGCTAGGCGCTTTTTGAAAAGGCGAGCATAAAAACGACTCGACTATCGGTTTCAAACCAAGCATTTCTTTTTCACAGATCGAATCATTCAATAACAACAATAGACTCAGCCAGTGTTGATACCATAAATATTTTAGATCTAGCGCTTGGATATACTCATAGACTTCTTTTCGCGGTCTAAAGTGCTGTTTTTTGACTAATAACGCCCCGTATAAACTTAAGAGCGCCTCATATACTTCGGCTAAATAAGCGCCATCATATGTCCCTTTTAGCACTTGTTCTTCTAGTACGAAACGACAGCGCTCTAAACTTTGGATATGCAAGAGGTCGGCTTTAAAAGCGAGCAATTTTAATTCATCCAAAGACCAAACTTCAACTTCAAAAAAATACTCATTGAAGCACATGACGTCTGCCTCAGTTCGCTCAGCATTGTAAGCAGTTTTTAGTTGATATTTAAATCCCCGCCTATTTTCGCTAGCTTTTAAGATCTCGACCTGAGCTTTCGGTAAAGTGTGTTCGCGATAACAACGCCAAAATTCTTCAGAGCGCTTGATCTGCTCATTTTCATAAAAAAATGCAAACTGATGTAACGAAATATGTAGATTTTGTAAGATCGCTAAAAAACTCTCGACTGACAAACTTGATTCCCCACGTTCAAATTTGGCTAAAGTAGAAGGCGAGATGACATTTTTAGCTGTTTTTTGTAAAGTCATCCGCTTCGAACAGCGAATTTTACGTACTAATGCCCCACAACTCATTCATTTTCCCCAAACCTTTCTTTTATTCTCACTGCTCAGGTTATAACAAAAAATGCCCGAATTCAACTCTGAGTTGATCCATCAGATACTACAACATCCAATTCAAGTTTGGCTTCTTTTACAAAGACCTTGACCATTCCGTAAAAAACAGCTGTTGGCAATGTCAAAACTTTAGGCACGACTGTCCCCAACTCTTTTTTTAACGTAGCTTCAGCTAGCACTGTTGGCCTTTTAGCTAAGGAGCGTAATTTTTCAAATAATTTGTCCCGCTCAGTAAGTGTTAGTCCCACATCCAAACAAAAGATAGCGCTAGAAAGTGGCGTTTCTTTTGTATGTCCTTTGAGGCGAGCCAGTTCTAAGAGACTTACTTCTAGTAGTTCACTTGAAGACACCCTTGAAAGGATATATTCATCAACTGTTGTCATAATTTCACCTATTCGAGTCCTAGAATGTGCAATTTAAGCTCAAATTGCTTTATAAAGATCTTGAGCATCGCTTTAAACGTTGGCTCAGAAAAATTTTTTGTTTTAGGAACTAACGTATTTAGCTCTGCTTTTACTGCAAACAGTGAGCGCACTTGGCGTTTTTCTGCTATTCGACTCAAGTAGCACATGATCTGATCATGTTCTTCGATCCCCAAGTCAAAATCTAAACAAAATAAGCTCGTTGAAAGAGGTGTTGCTTTAGTATGCCCCATTACGTGCGCTAGATCTCGAAGCGCTTTTTCCAGACGATCTTGAGTGGCTAATTTGGCTAAAATACATTCATTTATGTCCATCGTTTTCCCCCCTTTTTAAAGCATTTAACTTTTTAGCCCTAAGATATTTAACTCTATTGCAAATTCTTTTATTAAGATTTTGAGTAAGCCGTTAAAGACAGGATCAGCATAATTTGAAAGTTCAGGCACTAATTTCAGTACGCTTCTTTTCAATGTGACCAATTTGATCTCTGAAGTCGTCGGAACTAGACTTTGTAAATAATGCACCACTTTGTCACGCTTTGCTAGAGACAGACCACTCTCTAAGCAAAATAATTCAGAAGAGAGCGGATCACATAGTGTGTGCCCTAACAAGGCAGCCAATTCTGAGAGGGCTGCTTCTAACAGGAATTGCTTTTCTACTTTTTGTAAAACGTCTTTATCTACTGTCATCTAAATCAACGCTTTCTTATAAAGATATTTGGTGTCTCTAGTATAGCAGAGAAAAGCAGAAAAATTACTTTTTGGCAAATTTGCCAAAAATGTGGGCAACGGCATTTTTAGTGTTACTATAACATCTATATTTAAAAGGGGGGGAAAAAATTTATGTTTTATAAATACTGTTCCAAAAGCAATAGCTTTTTATTCTTTGTTTTAGCTTTTACGAAAGCTTTAGAGTCTGTTTTTGTCGCATATATCGTCGGGCGTTATATCAACTTAGCCCAAACAAAAAGTTACCAAGGACTCTTTTCCTTATCCTTACTATCTGTCGGGGGGATCTTAGTCTTTACCCTACTGAATTTTGGTTACCAAAAAGTGCGCGCTGCACTATTAAAAGAAGTCAATGTTACATTTAAAAATGATCTAGTTGCTTATCTACTAGGAACGGATAACGAACTTCAGCTTGATGTATCTTATTTGACCAATGATCTCAAACAACTCGAAACAGCTCGGATCGAAGGTCAACTAAACATCACGATATATGCACTTGAATTTTTGACAGCTTTGATCGCCGCTCTTGTAGGAAATTTTTTGCTAACGCTCGTCTACTTTTTGACTTCGCTTCTACCAGTAGCATTACAACGACTTTTCCAAAAAAAGATCAAAGCTAATTCCGTTGCTTGGCAAGAAAGCAACAGTACATATACAGCTAAAATCGATGAACTGCTTAAAAACATCACAGTCGTCAAACTCTATGATGTCCGTAAACTCTTTTCAACTAAGATGGAAAAGCCAATCGTTGGTCTCGAAGAAGCACTTCGCAAAATGAAAGCCTATATTGGTTATACAAATGAGATCGTCGTTGGAACAGCTTTGATCACAACGATCATAATTCCTTTTTTGTTGGGCGTTTATTTAACGATGCAACACCAGATCACACTAGGGGTTTTCTTGATGATCACACAGCTTTCAAATAGTTTTACGAATCCTTTGATGTCGATCTTGTCGACACTCAATACACTCAAAACGACCGACCCGATCTATCAAAAGTATTTGACTGCCAAAGATACGCTCCAAACGCCTGATCTGCCTACTGCTCCAAACTTTGATTCACTTGCCTTAAAACAAGTGAGCTACAAAGATCTTTATCATGGTCTTGATCTGCAAGTTGCTAAAAACGAAAAAATCTTGTGGACTGCCCCATCTGGCTTTGGAAAGACAACGCTCTTTGATGAGATTCAGCCGGAAATCCCGTGACTTTAGTCATGGGATGGATAGGCCCTATCAAGCTCCGTAAGGAGCTTTTTCATCTCATTGTATTTTTGATCGTTTATATATTTCTCAACTACTTCTTTACTCATATTACCTAATGTGCTCATGTAGTAACTAGGCGACCATAAATGACCACCCCAGTATCGGGACTGCCGAATTTCCGGGTGTCGACGTAAGAAAATAAAGGCACTTCTGCCTTTGAGCGCTTTGATGGCGCTAGTCGGTGCCTTGCTAGGCGGAAAGCTAATTAAGACATGAACATGGTCAGGCATAACTTCCATTTTCTCGATTAAGATTTCGTTATCCTCGGCTACTTGCCATAGGATATCCTTCATTTCGTTTGATAACTCATCAGTAGTAAAAGTTTTATGACGATATTTAGTAACCCAAATTAGATGGAAATGGAAGTTATAGATATATCGTCTGGTATATACTGCGTCTTTGATTTTATCTTTACTCATTTTATTTACCCCTATATTTATTATCATTGACATATGATACAATATCATTATATCAATTAAGGAGGTGGAATCAAATGAAGTCAATGGCGAAAATGCAATATCATTATGGCCTGAAAATGCGTTGCTACCCTAGTGACCAACAAAAGCAGTTGATTAAAATTAACAGTGACGCTAGTCGCTTTATCTATAACGAAATGGTTGCGATCGGTAAGGAACTGATGCAACTTCGCAGAGTTAAGTTACCGATTGACACAGTCCAGGAGCGTATTAAGCAACTAACTATGCGTCAAAACGCTAAACAAATGTCTAATCACTATCAATTTTTAGAAGATAAACGAATTGACAGTTTGGCGAAAGCTAATGCCATTCAGAACTACCGAAAAGCTTGGAATGCCTTTCGGAAGGTTCACACTGCTGGTGTTCCTAAATTTCATCGAAAGAGTTATCGCTGGCGTTATCAAACCAATTGTCAATACCCAGGGCAAAAGACTGCGTTGCTAACTAACGGTACAGTATGTTTTCTAGATAATAGCCATATCAAAGTACCTAAAATAGGATTGTTACGTGTTGCCGGTTCCCAAGCACGTCTCTTGAGGAGAATGTGTGAGACTAGAATTGGTACTGTGACATTGACTAAAGATCCAGCGGATCACTTCTTTCTATCAATGCAACTAGCTTCAGATGAACCTTTTGTTAAAGTGTCCAAGGCTAATCACGGACATATTGGAATTGATCTTAATACTGATAATTTCTTAACCGATAATGAAGGTAACACAGTTCCTAATCCACGATATTATCGCACTATTAAAGGTAAATTAGCTAAAGAACAGCGTATTCTATCTAGACGACAACGGCGTGTCAAAAAAGAACATCGTTCTTTACGCGATAGTAAAAATTATCAAAAGCAACGCTTGTTAGTTGCTAAACTCCATGCCAAAGTAATGAACCAAAGACATAATTTTCTCCAACAAATCTCTACTGCACTAATCAAGAACCACGATTTAGTAGTAGCTGAGGAGTTGCGTAGTAAGAATATGCTCAAGAATCATGCTTTAGCGCTTAGTATTTCTGACGTTGGCTGGCGTTCCTTTCTCGGCATGTTGGCTTATAAAGCAGATCTATATGGTCGACAATTTATCACAATCAGCCCAAGAAATACTACACAAACATGTCACAATTGTGGCTTTGTGATGGGTACTAATGGCACGAACAAACTAACGTTAGCTGATCGAAAATGGACGTGTCCGAACTGTGGTATTCATCATATTCGTGATTGGAATGCAGCTAAAAATATTCTGGATAAGGGAATTGCTAAATTATCCTAGCTTATCTGTCCCTATGGCAACCTGGGGACATAAAAGGCGTTGGTAATTAGACGACCGCTACTTGATTGCAACCTTGGTTGGTCAAGCAAGTTGTCCCTATCTACGCAAATTGTGGTCTGAAATCCACGAGGATTTTCGGCTCACAAGCCATTGACTTTAGTCAGTGGTGGTTGACAGTCTTATTAGGTGAGTTGACACCAGATAAAGGTACATATGAGCTCAACTGTCAAACTGTTGATCCTAAAACGACCCATGCCTACTTCGCTCATGTCGCCCAAGAACCTCGGATCTTTGCCGATACTTTACGTTTCAATCTCTGCTTAGGTAAAGATATTTCCCAGGAAAAGTTAGCACAAGTCATCGCTTTGACTGGTCTAGAAGAACTCGTTGCTAAACGCGGGCTCGACGCACAGTTACGACCTGCTGGGGCTGATCTTTCTGGCGGGCAAAAGCAACGGATCGAATTAGCCCGTGCTTTGTTGCAAGAACGTCCATTGTTACTTGTAGACGAAGGAACATCGGCTTTAGATCCACAGTTATCTGAGATGATCCATAAAAATGCGATCGCAACTTTCAATGGAACTGTGATCGAGATCGCACATAAATTGAGTTCTGCCGAACAAGCCCTCTTTGATAAGACACTGGCTTTAGATAAACTTGGAAAATAAAAAAACAAGTCCTTCCAAAAAATGAGGAAGGACTTGTTTTTTCATCTAGAAGGTCAACAAGCATCTTGCCAAATATAAAAGATCACATGTGAAGCATGAGCCCCCCATACTTCTTTTAACTTAGTAAGTTGAGCTTGCTCTGGGCGTTTAGCTGTTTGAAAAAGCTTCTTTAAGCCATTGAGCAATTTGGCATCGGTGGTGAGAAAAACATTAGGGAAACGCAGTGAGCTCATGAGTGCCACGCCAGCAGTCCAAGGTCCGACTCCCTTTAGTGAGAGCAATAATTGCTGTGCCTCAGAAAATTCGAGTCGAGAAATAACTCTCTCATCTAACTTTCCTGTTAAGAACGCTTCCGTAACATTTGCAAGATATTGCGCTCTTGTTTTTGGTAACCCCAGACTTGCTAATTCATCGAGCGTAGCGTTTTGCACAGATCCAGGATGCGGATAAGTCCAATATTCCTTACCCTTATAGCTGATCTTTTGACCATATTTTTGGACAAACCTTGCTTTTATCTGATACGCAACAGGTAAAGAGATCTGTTGTCCAATGATCCCCCAAGTCAATGCCTCATACAACCTTGGAGTTCCGATCAAAGGCAGACCACGATATTTTTCCAAAAGCGGACGTAATAAAGGGTCGTTTTGGAAATAAGCGTAAAAATCAACGAGCGAATATTCTAGATCAAACCAATGGCGGACATATTCCGCTACTAGATCCCACTCTTCAGTAGACATTTTTGACCCTTCAATAAGACGGACCCTAAATTTATTTCCCTTTGCATCATAGTCCATTTTAAACAAGTGGACTTTCCCCGTATCTAAAGCAAATATTAACGTTTGATCAGCCCAAACAGTGTATAAGATCTCCTTGTTATTTTTCTGTAATGCGATAAGGATCTGTTCCCAAGAAAGATCGTTTTTGTTTTTTAAATATATCAAAATCTACACACCTACCACTATTGCTTCATAGCGTGATAATATTAGCCACAGACTTATAAGTATCAATGATGTTTCGATCGTGCTCAACGACGATGACCATTTTATCTTTAGACTGGGCTATGTCTACAAAAATTTCATATAACGATCTGGCATTTTTTTCGTCTATTCCCGTTAATGGTTCGTCCAACAAATAAACATCTCGTTTCAAAAGGAGTATGCCATAATCTAAAACAAGTTGTTGTTGTCCACCTGACAGATTTCCCATCTTGACCCTTAAATTATCCTGGATATTATCTTGGTAAAATTGCGCTAACCACTTTTTATGCTGTTGATCAATAGTCATTTTGTCATATAATGCTAAGGTCTGCGCTACCGTTAGATCTGGAAAAAAATAGTTCTTTTGTAATTTATAAGCAATACTCTTAGAGCTAAAAATACTTGTTTGTCCCCCGAGCCCAGCAAGCTGATCCAAGAGAGTACTTTTCCCACTTCCATTTTTCCCAGTCAAAATATTCAATTTATCTTCTTCAAACAGCGACACTAAATTATCTAAATTACTTATTTGCATATCGATCCCCTACTTATACTGTGGTCTAACATCAAATTTTACAAGACTCATCCAGCCTGTTATTAAATATATGAACGTCACTAGTAAAAAATCGCTCCAACTCCCATGTAAGATCAATATCTGGCGTAAATAATTCAATGGATTCAGCAAAGAAATAAATTCAGATCGTCCTTTGACATCATCTAGCAAAAATAAAGTAAAGATCAAGATAATTTCAATGACTGAAAAAGTACGCTCATTTGTTTTTAAGAGCAACAACAGACTCAATATTCCGATCACAGGCACTGCTAAAAAAGTTCCTAGAAATGTAATTTCGAGTAACTTCAAATACCTCAACGTCGGAAAGATGAATAAAGCTATGCTGTTAAAAAGTAGTAACTCAGTAAAAATCGTACCTAGTTGAACTAATACTAGTGCTATAAATACTTGATATTTAGATCTTGAAATCAACGTATATTCTAAATATATCCCTCTTTCTTTTTGCGCTACCACATTTAGAATAATTGAATTGAAGATCGTCACAAGGATAATATAGCCCCAATAAAGGCTAAGTTGCTCTATAAGAAGAGCTTCATTTAAATTACGTGGCAGTCCTTGTGTATTATTTGCAAGAAAGATCCCGACTGGCAGAATAAGATTAAAAATCAAAACAAATTTATTACTCAGAGCCTCAAGAAAAAAAATCCGACTTAATGCGCATATTTGTTTCATAATTTACCCTCGATATAAAACATGAACAATGTAGTTTATCGACCTACATTTAGGAAAACAAATATTTCTTTTCTTCATTACCTATCACCGTTCATAAAGATCTACTTCATGTTTTACGTTTTCCGATAGATCTTTATTTTTCTCTACTCAAATTACTTATCTTTAAATTTAAATAGTTCTTCAAAATCCAAAATAGGTAACCAATACCCCCAATTAGAACGCCTGATCCCCTCTAAAACTGATAGAGCTCCAGCCGCCCCAGTAGCAATATCTTGCGAACAGCGTAAGCCATACTTGCCAGTAACATGTAATTCATTATTTTTATAAAGAAGATGCAATTTCAAATTTTGCAATAATTTCACCGTATAGTTACTATCAACGTTATATCTATGGTTATAACAGTATTCAAACAATATAATTCCTAATTGTCCCTCATATAGGCCTGCATCAAATGAAAATGTAACTCTTATTATTTTTAGCATATGGTTTAATATATCTTTTAATCTTTGGGATATACTTCTAGAAAAAATTTTTTGTTCATCTATTTTTAGAAGGACTAGTCCTAAACCTATCACACCATTTTTTAGATATGGTACTATTCGATCATACTTCTTCTCTTTATTCAGAATAAAGGCTGATCTCATAGTATCATCAAACTGAATCTGATCAAGTATCATAACCAGTAATTTTTCCAAAAAAATATCTTGTCTATCTGTTGGATGCAATTCATTTCTAAGTAATACCAAGAACAGTAGCGGTCCACTCAATCCCTGAAATAAGCTAACATCAACTTCATCACTCTTAGACATGTTCTTTATTTTATCTATGATAAGTTTTTGAATCTCTAAACAAAGTGTATAATCTTTTGTATCCTTATTAACTCTGTATAGGCCTAATAAGAACAATCCAATTCCAGCTAGACCAGTTTCCAAAGATATATCTTCTTTATACGTCCGCACACTATCAACTGTATATAAGTTCAATAAATTCTCAGCATAATCACAATATCCCATTTCAAGCAACGCTGTTACAACTCCGGCTACTCCATCTAATAATCCCAAACGAGTATCTCTAATTGTATAAAGATTCTCAATTATCACTTCAATCTTGCTGTTCAATGCCCCTTTATTTAACTTACTTACCCTATTTATTACTAACAATGCCCCAAAAAGTCCGTTGGATACATTATACCTATCCCATTCGTTATGTAATTGAGGAATATCTCCATTAATATCTAAAGTATTATTCCTGAGCATAGTGTTATTTAATCCCAATTCTAAACTAGAGATATACTTTCCTATATCTTGAAAATCTATTTTTTCTTGCACAACTGATAAACCTTCAACTTGATATGGTAATTTATAATCAGAATGAATCTTCTTTAGCTGTACATTATCCAAAATCTGTAAAATATCCTTTACATTTCTGCCAAATTTTTCTTCAATAATTTCATTTTGAACTGTAACTATATCTTTTACAAAATCTTGAACAAAATTTATAGGTAATAACATATACCTTATAATTCTAATATAACTAAACCAATCAGCTTCAACTATACTAGAGATATTTTTTGCAAAAAAGCCTGGTGTAACCAATGTATGTTCATACTTTGTAGATATCAATTGAGAATTTTCTAAATCAATAATTTTTATAACAATATCTTCGTCTTCTTTAGAAATCATAATATTATTAATGCTCAAATCCCCAATACCTATACCATTACTATGAATATCTTCTAATGTAGAGAACAATTTTTTAGCGACAATCTCCACTAAATATAAGTAATCACTAGCATCATCTTCAATTAGCAGTGGGTAATTGGATGCCACAAATTTTCTCAAAGTTTCTCCAGCAAAATACTCCTCTATAAAGTAGCTATTTCTCCAAGATTCAAAGTAACTATATACATCAATTACATTAGGTACTTTTTTCAATAACAATAGATTTCTATACTCATTTTTATTTCTTTTAAATCCATCTTTTCCCAATCCATCTAACCCTGATTTAAATCTACCCTCTTTTAAAATATATGATTTTTTACGATCTTCAAATTTATATACACCACCAGAATTACTAAAATGTATAACTTCATTTATATTAAGATTTTTTATTTTTTCAAATTCTTTCGAATCAGGAAATGTATTAAATTTTTTAACATAGTTAGGTTCAGATATAAAACTTGGTACTGAATAATATGGGGTTCGCTTATCTTCTATATAATTTCCCTCATCATCTTCAATTACAAGTACATTTTTACCATTGATGATTTGTTCATTCCTAATAAACCCACCATACCTAAAAAATACATTACTCTCTTGCCAACAACAATCATTTAAAATATAGGTACCTTTTTTATATGAATCTGTTATACTTTTTAATTCATTTAAAAGAATGCAAAAGCTTTCTTCATTCTGAGGATAAACCGTGATAAATTTTCCCACAGCAGATTTATCTCCCTGCTTGCTATTTTTCCGCCATAACTCTTGTTTAGAGGTTACAAATTTAAAAGATATCTCTTTTTTTATTAAAAATTCAGATATTTCCTCTAGCATCTTTTGTGCATCATCTATATCTGCTGTGATATGAATCTTCCATCCTTGTTTTATTGAAAAATTTTTCTTATTTATAACATTATGCCAATACTTGTCGACATATACTACCCAATCCTTTCCTAGTGGCTGTCTTATTTCAAATAGGTCTAGATTATCTAGACGAACATTGTCATCTTTTCTATAGAAAAAATTATTTTCTGCTACATAATTGGTATAATCAAATAACTCCATATTTTCTAATCGATATCTAGTTAATAAAAAAGGCCAGTAATTAATTACCAGCCCAACTTTATCAACAAAAAATGCTGATCGAACTATGTGAAAGACTAGATGATGATGATCCTGAACCGTTTGGAACACGAGCATCACGTACATTCTCAAATCCTAGAGTCTGTAATTCCAAAATAGCATTCATGATATCTCCCTCCTCCTTTAATTTTGATTAGTATATCATCACACAAAACAAATTTAATCAACATCATTTTTTAATATATAAATATCATTCAACCAAAAAGACGACTTCATCCAAAACTGAAGTCATCTTGTCTAGTAATAGTTTTTTATCATTTTGTCACGCATGCCACGCCAAAGTGGTCGCTGATCTTAGCTTCATTTTGGCCGTCAAAGATGATTTGACTTTCTAAAACGTCAAAGCTTTTTGATAAGAAGATAAAGTCGATCTTTAATTCAGACTGATTTTCTTCCCAGCCATCGATCCCTTTTTCGATCGTTGCTTGTCCTAGGACGGTTTTAGCTACTTCGTGACTATCAACTAAACCTAAAGGACTGACTAAAACCCGTTCATGTCCTTTCGAAGCGACGGGATTATTGAAATCTCCCATGATCACATAAGGCGCGTCAAGTTCGCCGAGCCTTTCTTCAAGTCTTTCCCACTCAGCTAAAAAACCATTCTCCCACCAAGAAAAATGTCCACTGACGGCAGTCACAGACTGACCAGCGATCCTTGTTTGACCGATCAAGGCATAGCGTGTATGGTAGTCGTGCTCGTCATCAACATTCGACGTCAAAACTTTTTGCACTTTCGTAAATGGTTCTTTCGATAAAAGTGCTACGCCTTCATGATATTTATCATAGCCGATATGGTTATAGACCCACGTAAAGTAATATGTCACACCTTTAGTCTTTAAATACTCAACTAATTTCAAAGCATAATTGTCAGCATGTAACGCATGCTTGTTAGCAACTGCTACATACGTTTTGGAGCACTTTGCTTCTTTTTCTGTGATCAGTTGATTGACTTCTTGCAAGGCGATCACATCATAACCTTCAGTAATGATCTTATCGCCTAAGATTTTTAAGCGTGTCAAAGCATCTTCATCTAACCAACTATGGGTATTCAACGTTAAAAATTTTGCCATTTCTCTTGAACCTTTCTTCTTTGCCACTATTTTATCACATAAAAACGACGCATAATGAGCGTTCACTATGCGTCGTTTGATTTTAAAGTTCGACTGAACCGATCACAGTCTTAGCCTTTTGTAGTCCAAGTTTATCGATCGATACTTCTTTGATATCTTGAACGTTAGTAAAGGCCACAACGATCGTGTCATCTTTACCAGCTTGTTTGATCTTATCTAGATCAGCTAAGGCAAGTAAGTCACCTAACTTGACTTGGTCGCCTTCTTTGACTTTGACGTCAAATGGTTCCCCATTCAAGCCAACTGTATCTAAGCCCATGTGAACTAAAACTTCTAAACCTGCGTCTGTCAAAAGACCGATCGCATGTTTTGTTGGGAAGACGCTTGTCACTTTACCAGAAACTGGGGCGTAAACATTTTGGTCTGTTGGTTTGACACCAAAACCATCACCCATCATTTTTTGTGAGAAGACTGGATCATTGACATCTTCGATCTTGACAACTTCCCCGTTAGCAACTGTGGCAACATCTTCTTTGACCCCTTTATATTGGATCGTCTTTTCTTCTGTAACTGTACCGCTCACAACGTCAACTTTAGGGATCTCAACGCCCGAGTCGAGTAAGTCTTGCACATCAGATTTCAAAACATCAGCTTTTGGTCCGTAAACGGCTTGGACACCTTCGCCTTTTACGATCAAGCCCATCGCACCTACTTGTTTCCAAGCTTCTTCAGAACCAACTTTACTGCTATCCCGCACTGTAACACGTAAACGTGTCATGCAGGCATCAACATCAGAGATATTTTCACGACCACCAAGCAAGTTAATGATTTTAACGACTTGTGAATTAGGATCTGCTTTACCGTCAGCAGTTGTTGTGCCACTAGCACCACTGTCGCCACCATTATCGACGCCATCATAGTTACCGTTACGCCCTGGTGTAGCTAAGTTGAAGCGTTTGATCATAAAGTTAGCTACAAAGTACATGACTACAGCAAAGAGCAAGGATACCCAAATGAAGTTGAAGATATCTTGACCTAAGCCAGCTTTGAAAGCCATAGGTGAGCGGGTCAATAATTCGATGTTACCAAATGAGTGAACACGTAAGTTGATCAGATCGGCCGAAGCGAAAGCAAGACCTTGCATGATCGCATATACGATGTAAAGTGGTACTGCAACGAACATAAACATGTATTCAAGTGGTTCTGTAACACCTGTCAAGAATACGGCTAAAGCAGCGGAGATAAACATTGAACTGTATTGTTTCTTCTTGTCTGGATCAACATTGCGGTACATTGCAAGAGTCAAGCCCATCAAGATACCTGTTGAACCGATCATTTGCCCAACTTTGAAACGAGCTGGTGTCCAGTGTGTCAAGACGTAGTTGTATTTAGCCATGTCACCGGCACCTTTTAAGTTAACTAAGTCAGTTGTCCAAGCCAACCACAATGGATCTTGCCCAAAGACGTGGTGTCCTGCTTGTGCACCTGTTAAGATCTCGTATGTTCCACCAAGAGAAGTGTAGTTGATCGGGATCGTCAACATATGGTGCAAACCAAATGGAAGTAAGAGACGTTCTAACGTACCGTAAAGGAATGGAGCTAAGAAACGAGCTGTTTCTTGTGAGTTAGCGATCCACATCCCAAAGCTGTTGATACCGTATTGTACAACTGGCCAAATAATTGCTAAAACTAACGCAACGACTGTTGAACGCCAGATAACAACGAACGGAACGAAGCGCTTACCATTAAAGAATGATAAAGCATCTGGTAATTTCCGGTAGTTGTAGTATTTGTTGTAAGCTGTTGCCCCAACAAAACCAGCGATGATACCGACAAAGACACCCATGTTAAGCGCTGGTGCACCTAAAACGTTTACGAAATAGTCACTGACTAAGATCTTGCTACCAAAGATCGTGTGGACGTAAGCTTTGCTGCTAGTAAGCATTTCAGCTGTGACCCCAAAGACTGTCCCAGTAACGATGTTGATCAAAATAAATGCTAAACCGGCTGCAAATGCACCACCAGCACGTTCCTTTGCCCAACTACCACCGATCGCTAAAGCGAACAGTAAGTTTAAGTTATTGATAACGCCCCAACCGAGCTGTTCGATAACGCCCCCGGTCGTTACTAGTGCTGTCATATTTGGATCGATCATCGCTAACGTCTTACCGATACTGATCATCAAACCAGCAGCCGGCATAACAGCGATCACGACCATCAAACATTTTCCGAATTTTTGCCAAAATTCAAAACTGAAAAATTTCTTGAACTGCGCTTTCAACTATCTCAACTCCTTAATAAATTTCCCTTGAATGATTTCTTTTTATGCAACCGGTTTACGCAACCGGTTTCATTACAATTTTTATTATACATAGGGTCATTAAAAATGTAAACCTTTTCGCTCATTTTTTTAACATTATTTTTTTAAAGATACTTTTATTACCTTTTGCACCCATTTCTTCCACACGCTCTGCTACTCATACAAAAAGAAGCACTAAGCCCTAGTGCTTCTTTTTAAGGTGCAAACTGCCCTTTTATTTAGCTACAAATTCAAACTTCGTCCACGGTTTGATATAGTCTAGCAAAAAGTGTTCGTTAGCAGGAAGTTGGCCGACTCGGTTTTTTCGCGGATCGCGGTGCGGTTTTAAGACGATCTGGAGCTCGTTTTTATATTTACCAAAAGCATCGTTTCCGATCACAACATCACCAACTTGAAACTCTTGCTGTTCATCGTGGGCTGGATTAGGTTTGTCAGCGTATTTGACCCGAACTTGCGTTGAGCGCACGACATTTTCTGTAATATCACCCCGGCGAAAATGTTTAGGATAAAGGACGATCTTTCGCTCAAGCTCAGTAGCATTTGCGTTGAACTCGATCCCTAAACTCAACTTATAGCGGTCGACTTTAGCAACTGCCGCTAACTCTTCGGGCGAAGCGTACGCATTTCCGATGATCACGACATCAATCAAATTCGTCGCAAAGAGGTGTCTTGCCTGTAATTCAAGTGGTAACTTACGGTGCATCTCAAGCGTCGGCAAGCCATCGTTGACATCCCACGGTCCGCCTGTGGCCGTTTGGCTAGTGATAAAAGCTGCTGTTTTGAGTCCATATTTTTTAAAGCGCTGGCTACATCTGACAAAGAAAGCATACGGCAAGCCTGTACCGGCTTGGGGATAAAAGTTATGACACCCGTAGATGAAAGGCTGATTAGCTTGGTACGATAAGATATTATCTAAATACATCACATCATTGCTCATGTTGAGCTCAAGTGCTAATTTTTCTGGATTGTAACTCAAAAGTGCCTCTTTACTGCCGTCAAAGCCTTCGTCAAGGCGGATCCCAGCGGCCCCTAATTCTTTAAAAAAGCTCAGATCATCATATGAGATCTCAAGCTCATCAAAGATCGCCGGCGCAATATCTAAAATCGTCTCGAATCCTAGTTCATTAGCATGTTCGATGATACTTTTGAATTTTTCTTTGACTTTTTGTTTACCTTCTTTGACTTCTAACATACTCATAAAAAGGCGGGTATAGCCAAGTTTGGCCGCTTGTTCTAAATAAACTCGATCTTTTTTAGGATCACTATGGTCAGGATAAAGTGAGATCCCTAATTCACGTTTCATCTTCTCACCCCACTATGCAGCTTTTTCTTTTTTCAATTCTTGCCGTGTTGCTAAGGAAACAAACGGAATGTACATCAAGATCGAGATCCCTAAGTTGACCGCTGCTAATAAAGCCCCGGCAAAACTTTGTGTGGCTAAAAAGCCGCCAATGATCGGTGGTGTGACCCACGGTGGCATAACTGTTGCCGGTGGGACAAGTCCGAATTTCGTTGCAAAATAAGCCGTCGTAACACAGACCATCGGAGTCAAGATAAATGGAATAAACATCAGTGGGTTCAAGACCATTGGCAAGCCAAACATCAAAGGTTCGTTGATGTTAAAGAGTCCTGGCGCAGCCGCTAAGTTATTTACGACCATGTACGGCTTATTACGACGCCCTACGATATAGATCGCAATGACTAACCCAAGAGTCGCCCCGGTCCCACCTAAGTTGACAAAGGAATCGATGAACGGTTTGTTAACGATATATGGGATCGCTTTGCCAGCTGCTAGTGCATTGGCGTTAGCTTCGATCGCTGGCGCATTGATCGCTTGCATGAACGGATCGATCATATTAGCTCCGTGTAGTCCAAAGAACCATAAGAATGGAGTGATAAAGGCGATCAAGAGGGCTGACCCGTATGAATTAGCTAAGCCCATAAACGGTTCTTGCACAGCGCCGTAGAAGGCGGCAAACATATCTTTGACCCCAAAAGCCGTAAAGATCGCAGCCACGACCCCAAAGAGCGAGATCACGATCATTGCTGGGAAAAGCGAGGCAAATGAGCGCGCAACTGCTGGCGGAACACCATCGGGCATTTTGATAACTAATTTTGGATTACCTACTAAACGGGTAAAGAGTTCAGCCACAACGATCGCTACGATCAAAGCCACAAAGAGACCAGATGAGTTCATCCCACTTGTCGCTGCTCCTAAAGTAAAGAAGGAAGCAACAGAAACGATCCCAGTTCCAAGTGGATCTTTACCGTAATGTTTTCCTAGGTTATATGCGACTAAAAAGGCGATAAAAACAGATAAGACACCAAAGGTTCCGTTCCAAACAGCTGCTCCGAAACCTTTCCAAGACTCACCGCCAAAGATCATGTCCATAAATTTCCCAAAGGCTGGGATCGAAAGCGACAAGTTATTGATCATTACGGCTAAAGCCCCTAAGATCATCAATGGCATCGTGACCATGAAAGCATCACGGATAGCGATCAGATGTCGTTGGTTCCCGATCTTGGATGCGATCGGAATGAAATGTTTTTCCATAAAATTTACAAATTTATCCATCGTGTTTTCCTCCTTATATTAGAAATAATCATAAAAACTCTGTTGCCCTTTACGTAACTGCAAGTCTTTTTTGTGGGGCTCAAGCTTGAGCTTTTCTAAAAGACTAGCTTGGTCAAGCGTCAGATCGCTACACAACAATTCACTTAAGGCTGTGATCGAGCCTGCAAGATCTGGGCGCTTTTTACTTGGCTGACACGTTCCACCCTTTACTTTCCAACGTCCGACATTTTGTGGACAAAAATCATCGTTTGTCACTTCAACGACGACTTCTTTAGGAAAGAACAACGGGAGAACTTGTTTTACATCGATGATCCGACTCATCATATATGGTTTTTGCGTGATCTCTAATAGACGTTGTTCGGGAAAATACCTTTCAAGCTGTTCATGCAACGGAGCATTATAAATGATCTCTTGAAATGAAGCTAGATGCGCTTTTAAATATGTCAATGATTTCCGTAAAGCAAAGGCATTTTCATAAACTAACTCGTCAACGTATAGCTGGGGCCCTTTTACGCGATAGCTCAGATAACCACACGCTTGCCCCGCTTGGTCAAAGATCACTGCATAAAAGCGACCGCCATAATACTTATCAAGACGCTCCCACCACCATGAACTACGGACAAGTGTCCCAACTTGTTTATTTTTGAGTTGCTTAGCATATAACGCTTTGATAAGCGGCGCTAAAGTTTGCCAGTCACCGCGTTTGATCGTTCCTTTTTGTTCGTTTTTAAAGCCTAAAAAAGCTTGCTCTTTGATCCGATAGCATTTTTGCAAACTTGTAACGGCATAACCAAACTGGCGGTAAAAACTTTCTGAGAACGGCGCTAGTTGCGAAAGTGCGACTTGTTTTGCAAAAAGATCTTGCAGAATCTCTTGCATCAAGCGTTTGATCGCCCCATTTCCACGATGTTCGGGATAACTCGCAACATACCCGATCCCAGCTGAGCTGACGACCTTTTCAAAGAGTTGTACTTTAAAACGATCGACTAAAATAAAACTCGTCACTTCTTGCTCATTTGTCTCACCGTACAAGTCTGCATGCTTATAACGTGATAAAAAAATTTCATCTTGGTCTAGCGCTTGTTGCTTGTTGAACGCATATCCAACTAACTGTGCGACTGCTTTTGTCGTTTGGGCATCATGTGTCAGTTTCATTAGCTCACTTCCTAAGCTGCCATTCTTTGATAGAGTTCGACCATTTCTTTAGCTAAATCATTAAAAGTAATACTTGTCATCAAGTGATCTTGACTGTGAACGACTAACAACGTCAATTCCAACGCTTCACCTTGGGCTTCAGCCGTCAAAAGCTCGGTTTGCGCATGATGGGCTTCTAATAAAGCTTGATCGGCTGCTTGTAATTTTTCTTTCGCTAAGGAAAAATCACCTTTTTTAGCCGCTTGGATCGCTTCCATCGCATCACTTTTAGCGTTCCCAGCATTGATGATCAAGCCCATCACTTTTTCTAATTGTCCTTGTTCCATCATTTTAGCCCCCTACTTTGTTTGGGCGATCAACGTCAAAGCATTATCTAATACTGCTTCGCCATTCATCATGCCGTAATCTTTCATGTCGATCACATCGACTGGGATCTGACCGGCTAATTTTCCTTCAAACTGTGGCTTCATATAACGAACTTGTGGTCCTAGCAATAAAACATCGACTGGATGCTCTGCATCTTGCAAACGACTCTCAGCTTCAGTGGCCGAGACTGCAAAAATATCAGTCTCCAATCCGCGAGCTTGCGCAACTTCCTCCATTTTCGTCACTAATAAACTCGTGCTCATTCCAGCTGAGCAAACTAACATGATCCTTTCCATTTTGAACACCCTTTCATTTTTCTTTTCACTTTACTTATAGCAAGATCCGTGCCAACTTTTTTGCTAAAAAACCGCGAAATATCAAGGTTTTTATTTTACACACAAAAAAGCTAGGATCACACACTGTGTAATTCTAGCTTGATTTGATTATTGCAGATGATCTTTGCGACATATGCTAGATCATCAAAACTAAATGTGACGCCAAATTCTTCTTCTAACGGCGCCAAATAATTTTTGAGTTGGGTAAAGAGCAGGCTATTTTGTGCTTTAAAATGTTGCAAATTAGGAAAGAGCGGAGGCAACTGCTTTTTAGTCAGCTTATCGATCAAAAAACCTAAGTGTACACTAAGGGCTTGCCAGACTGAATTTTCCAAGAGCACCTCTTGCTCGTTTCGAAACGTTTGTAAACAAGTATCGATCTGGGCAAAGAGTTGCGTGACATCTAATGAACTAGCAAATTCTTTCGCTAAGGCGTGGCTGACTTCAGCACTCGTCGTCAACGGACCTAAAAGCTCTTGGAAAGCTAAAACTTTTTTTCGTTGAAAGAGATCAAAGGCCGGAACAAAGGGGATCTTTTGGTAATTTAATTCAACCGTGCCCACGATCGCCACGAGCTCTTTTTCTAAGCTCAGCTGTTCGAGCTGCTTTAAAAATTTCGCCTTTTCAAGTGACTGCATCTGCACGATCTCGATCTCAGCTGGATCGACTAAACGACTTACAAGTTGATAAAGATAAGCCGAAACACCTTCCCCAGTAAAGCAAGCTACGACGAGGGCTTTAGCTTTAGGCTTTTCTTTTGGTTCATCATTTAAACATTGTTTTTCAAAGATCAACGACACACTTTGATAGATCTCGGCTAAAGTCCGACCTAGTGTGGCTAAGCGTAAGCTCTCTAAGACGAGCATCGTACTTGCAAGTGAGATCACCCGCGTCTTGATCCCAAACTCATGCGTCAAAAGTTTGCCAAAATTATTCGGGGAACCCATATCGGTCAAGATGATCACGCCTTGTCCTAAACTGGCTTGATGTTTAGCGATATAAGTGCGAACTTGTTGATACATCGCCTCAGTCGAAAGTGAAAGGGGCATGTCAAACGCTTGCCCCCACTTTGTCTGCAAGAGATCTTGAGCTGTCTTTAACATGCTTGTTGCTGTTTGCTCTCCGTGCATCACGACAAGCACTTCGACTTGTTCGTTTGCTAAGCTGGCATTTTCACTTGTCTCGTCCATCGTCAAAAACATCGTGATAAAGCCGATCTCATCTAATGGTAAAACGATATTATACGCTTGTTCGAGTTGGGCTGAAAATTCTAGCGCTAACTGAAATTCTTTTGTATTTTGGCGACGAATATCATTGAGATCTGGATGGGCAACGAACCGATCATTTTTGATGCGTTCGATCGTCGCATTGAGATGTAACGCAAAAGCAAAGCGGACTTTTTCGTCATAGTGGCGACCTAGACGTTCTTTTGCTTTAGCATACATCTGCTCAACTAAATGCCAAAGTTTATCTGAGATGATCTCGCGGTACGTATTTGTATGCGACAGTTTTTCCACATAAGTCGAAAAATAACGGTCGACATCGGCGGCGATCAATTTTTCAAGGTCGATCGTGGAGAGCTCTAAATTCCCAAGTTCATCTAATTTAGTCGTGATCGAATCATAAACCTCCATGTCGTTATTTGGATCTTTACGCCAGATCACGTTATCTTCGCCGGGATCTAAAACAAGGCAAAGCTCATTTTTATCTAAAAAGTGCGGTAATTTAGCCTGCAACGTTTGGCTACGCAGCAGACCTTTTTGCACGACTAACGGCAGATCTTCTTCGGTGATCGCGATCTTAGTGGCGGTTTTAGCTGTTTGATAATGCAAAAAGGCCTTCGCACAAACTAATTTGAGGTCGCGCTTTAACTGACCGATATTTCCTTCAGGCTGATAGGCTAGAAAAGCTAAGAGGCTTCGGCGATCAAGGCTAATAGTACTTTCTAAGCGATTTGCTTCTTGTTGTAAAAATTCTTCAATGATCGCTAAGCGCTCATCTAAAGAGCGCTCGCTCAAAGCAGGCAACTCGATCTGCATCGGGATCCGCCGGTTGAACGTCGTCAAAAAAGTCTGACTCGTTTCCGTCGTAGCACCAATGATCAAAACTTTGGCTTGTTCTTCTTGCTCAGCTCCTAACGGCCGAAACGTTCCTTTATCAATGAAAGTAAAGAGCATCTCTTGACCTTCTGGCGGCAAGCGATGGATCTCGTCTAAAAATAAGATCCCCCCATCGGCTTGTTCTAACAGACCTTTGCGCGAAGTTTCTGCCCCAGTAAAGGCGCCTTTTTTGACCCCAAAAATATGTCCATATAATAACTGAGGATTTTGCGCATAGTCAGCACAGTTGAAGGTGATAAACGGCGCATCACTGGCTAAAGTTTTTGAAGTAAGCGCAAAACGATACATGCATTCAGCAAACATCGTTTTCCCTGTTCCAGTTTTGCCAAAGATCAAAGTGTGTAACCCTAAAGGCGGATATAAGATCGCTGCTTTAGCTTTTTGGATCTGATTTTTTAAAGAACCGTCTTTGCCGATCAAATTTTCAAACGTGATATATTTTTCAGTCAAAAAGCTCACTGCTTTGAACTTGACTGGACGCCCAGCGAGTTTTTTAACTTTTTCTTCTTTGACTAACTCATTTAAATGACGACTGACATTGGTGCGATCCATCTTGAGTTTTTGCGCCATCTCTTTCGCAGTGAGCGCCTGTTTAGCCTGCTGTAACTCGCGTAAGATCGTATCTTTTTTCCGCACTTTTACATCCTACTATAACGATGTTCACGAGAAAGTTTTATAGCTTTTCCTTTCTTCCTTGATTTTGAATACTAGCCTCGTCTCAGACACATCGCTTGTAACTTTCTCTTTGAGACTTGCCAATTCAGTTTAAATATTTAATATTTTAATTGTAAACCTTTTCTTTTACACGAGCTACTAATAAGACCCAGGCCCTAACAGTACCTGGGTCTGACTGAATTATTTTTTAGCAAAATGTGCACGGACTTTAGGGGCAACTTCTTTGCCAAAGAGTTCGATCGCTTTTAGCGTTTCTTCATGCGGCATCGAACCAACTGGTAGATGGAGCATAAAGCGATCTAGCCCGAGCGTTTCGATCACTTTGATCAACTTTGTAGCAACTGTTTCTGGATCACCGACAAACATCGCTCCATTTTCACCGATCATCGTTTGATAAGCGTTAAAAGTCAATGGTTCCCAGTGGGGGCGTTCTTGACTGATCGTGTCGATCAAAACTTTAGTCGGGTAAAAATAATCACGTTCAGCTTTAGTCTGATCTTCAGCCAGCCAGCCCCAAGAATGCGCTGAAACTTTTTGTTTGGCTTTGTCATGACCTAACTTATCCCAAACTTCGCGGTATAATTTGATCAACGGTGCAAAGTTTTTAGGGTCACCGCCAATGATCGCATAAACGATCGGCAAGCCCCATTCAGCAACTTTGATCGTTGATTCGATATTTCCACCAGTCGCAACTTCGAGTGGCAATTTAGGTTGCACTGCTCGGGGGTAAACTGGTAAATTATCTACATTTTGGGTATATTTTCCTTGCCAATTTAGCTTCGTTTGTTCGTTGATTTTTAGCAACATTTCCATTTTCTCATCAAAAAGTGCGTCGTAGTCTTTTAGATCATAACCAAAAAGTGGAAAAGATTCCGTAAACGAACCACGACCAGTCATGATCTCGGCGCGGCCATTTGAGAGCGCATCGATCGTCGCATACTGTTGATAAACTCGGATCGGATCAAGGGAAGATAAGATCGTCACTGCACTTGAAAGGCGAATATTTTTTGTCTTGGCGGCCCCAGCTGCTAAAACGATCTCTGGTGCTGAAACGGCAAAGTCTTCGCGGTGGTGTTCTCCGATCGCATACACATCAAGTCCAACTTTGTCTGCTAATTCGATCTCTTCAACTAAGTTTTGAAGACGCTCAGCATGTGAGATCGGGCGACCTGTTTTTCGAAGTGGTGTCGTTTCGCCAAAAGTTGAGATTCCAAGTTCGATTTTCATATTACGTTACCTCTCTTATATTTTACTTACTTTTTATAAGTAAAATATAACATGCTTTTTTATAAATTGCAACTAGGGCAAAAAAAAAGACCCTCATCTCGAAACTGCAGTATTTTTTTGATCAAGTCTTCGTAGATAAAATAAACTAAACAATGCCAGCGGTAAGTAAAGTAATGCGAGTAAAAGCCAATTGAGTAGACTCTGATCAACGATCAATCCAAGTGAACCCCAGCTCAAAATAAAATGAATGACTATTGGGACCCATAAACTATTCGTTCTAATTCTAAACACACCCAAAATGATACCAATTAGTATCAAACAAATGGCTTGTTGAAAAATGATCTGGGGGGCGACAAAAATAATGTTAAGTAAATAGATTCCACTGTAAAGTAAGGTTGAAAAGGTCGTAGCTTTCGTCAAAACGTATGCTGAATCTCGATAATCAAAAAACTTTATAAAACCACTCAAAAAAAGGCCACGACCTATGGATTCTTCAAAAATACTCGATGCCAAACTCATTAAAGCACTAATAAGAGCATATTTCGTTTGCGAAACGGCTATGATATTTAAAATGATAAAAATACTTAAGAATCCCCAAAGTGTAATATAGCAGATAAATACCCTTTTATTGAATTTTTCGACTGAATTATCTAAGTATCTCTCATTTCTATCAGCTTTTATTGCTACAATCAAAGCAAAAAGTGCCATTATTAAAGTGAACCCTGTCTTGAAATATAAAGTTTCATCATAAAAAAACATGCTGAAAAAGAAATAGCCTACGAAAAAAACAAGCCCCCAATAAATTCTCCTACTTGCTGTCCATTCATTTTCCATAAGTTCCCCTCATTTCTTTTATGTAAAAATCACGATACTACATTAGTACTAAGCTGACGAACTGTCAATTCATTTTCTAATTTGCAAAATTGTTCTCTTGAAAGCCCCATTTTCTCGCGTTCTGCACGTATTCTTTCCCCAAGTGACATCATAATATCAATTCCTTCTTTCTCAAAAGGCCCTTACCTTAACGCGAGTATAGCACAACGAAATTATTGCGTGTTACTATTTCAACGAAAAATAGCTCTAGCATAGAAATAAACTACTACACTAGAGCTGTTATTAAGTTGCAAAAACTACTTTATATCTTTAAAAATTAATACAAAAAAAGCCGCTAGTCAATCGACTAACGACTTTGGTCGCGTGGCAACTTCCTACCCTCGCAAGGGGCGATCCCCTAACTACTCTCGGCGTGACAAAGCTTAACTTCTGTGTTCGGAATGGGAACAGGTGTAGCCTTTGTGCTATCGCCACCACACTTATTTTTGAGAACCTTGTTCTCTCAAAACTAGACAATATCTTCTCTTCTCGAAAACTGCGTTTTTGACTTGGTTAAGTCCTCGACCGATTAGTAATGGTCCGCT